>NZ_CAKASO010000003.1:0-158241 GCF_916862475.1 Nocardioides sp. Leaf374 | reverse complement strand
GGACCCGCGCCCCCCTGGCCGGCCGTGCCCCCGACGGGCCCGGCGCGTCGGCGCGGCGCCCGCGGCTGACCGGTCGCGCGATGATCCTCGTGCTCGTGCTCGCCGTGCTCGCGGTGTCCTACGCCTCCTCGGCGCGGGCCTACCTCCAGCAGCGGGCCCACCTCGACGACCTGCGCACCGAGATCGCGGAGCGCCAGGCCGACATCGACGTGCTCGAGCGCGAGCAGCGGCGCTGGGAGGACCCGGCGTACGTCGAGCAGGTGGCGCGCGAGCGCTTCGGCTACGTCATGCCCGGCGAGCGCTCCTTCGTGGTGCTCGACGAGGACGGCGAGCCGCTCGAGGCCGAGGCCACGCTCACCGACCCCGCCGACGTCGCGCCCGAGGAGCCCACCGCGTGGTGGGACGAGGCGTGGGCGTCGGTCGAGACCGCCGGACGCCCCCCGAAGGACGAGGGCACCCCGCCCGCCACCGAGATCGACGGCTCCCCGGAGCAGGCCCCCAGCGGCCAGGAGGACAGCGACCAGTGATCGACCCCGCCGACGAGGCGGCCATCGGCGAGCAGCTGGGCCGTGAGCCCCGCGCCATCCACGCCGTGGGCCACCGCTGCCCGTGCGGCAGCCCCGACGTCGTCACCACCGAGCCGCGCCTGCCCAACGGCACGCCCTTCCCGACGACCTTCTACCTCACCTGCCCCCGCGCCGCCTCCCGCATCGGGACCCTGGAGGGCTCGGGGCTGATGAAGGAGATGGAGGCCCGCCTCGGCGAGGACCCCGAGCTGGCCGCGGCCTACGCCCGCGCCCACGAGCGCTACCTCGAGGCCCGCGGCGAGCTGGAGCAACGGACCGGCGCGGTGCCCGAGATCGCCGGCATCTCCGCCGGGGGCATGCCGAGCCGGGTCAAGTGCCTGCACGTGCTCGCCGGCCAGGCCCTGGCGCAGGGCCCCGGCGTCAACCCGCTGGGCGACGAGGTGCTCGCGCTGCTGGGCCCGTGGTGGGAGCAGGGTCCGTGCGTCGGCCCGTAGCCGCCGTCGACTGCGGCACCAACACGATCAAGCTGCTGGTCGGCACCATGCCGGAGGTGCTGGTGCGCGAGGCCACCGTCGTGCGCCTCGGCGCGGGCGTCGACCGCACCGGACGGCTCTCCCCGGAGGCGCTGGAGCGCACCTTCGCCGAGGTCGAGCGCTACGCCGCGATCCTGGCCGAGCACGGGGTGCGACCCGAGGACGTCCGCTTCTGCGCCACCTCGGCCACCCGCGACGCGAGCAACGCCGAGGACTTCCGCGAGGGCGTGCGCGCGCGCCTCGGGGTGCTGCCCGAGGTGCTCTCCGGCGCCGAGGAGGCCGCCCTGGCCTACGCCGGGGCCGTGCGCGAGCTCGACGCGCCGGCCGAGCCGGTGCTGGTCGTCGACGTCGGCGGCGGCTCGACCGAGCTGATCCTCGGCGGGGCGGCACCGACGGCGGCGCACTCGATGGACGTCGGCTCGGTGCGCCTGCACGAGCGGCACCTGCACTCCGACCCGCCGACCGCGGACGAGGTGGCGGCCTGCGTCGCCGACGTCGACGCCGCCCTCGACGCCTGCCCGGTCGACGCCGCCGCGGCCCGCACGGTGGTCTGCGTCGCCGGTACCGCGACCTCGGTCGCCGCGGGGGTGCTGGGCCTGCCGGCCTACGACCGCGACGCCGTCGACCAGGCCGAGCTCCCCGTCGAGGCGGTGCACGAGCTGACCGAGCGGCTGCTCGCGATGACGGTGGCCGAGCGGCTGGCCCTGCCCTGGATGCACCCGGGACGCGCCGACGTCATCGGGGCCGGTGCCCTGGTGCTCTCGCGGGTGCTGCGACGCACCGCGGTCGCCGGGGTCGTGGCCTCCGAGACCGACATCCTCGACGGGATCGCCTGGTCGGTGGCCGCCCCCGCAGGGGTGGTGCCGCCCGCCTGAGCGCGACGGCACAGTGGGGGGCTCGAGTGATCCACCCCCCACAGGAGGAGAACGACCGATGAGCAAGACCACCCTGATCGCCGCCGGAGCCGTCGGCTACGTGCTGGGCGCCCGCGCCGGCCGTGACCGCTACGACGAGATCGTCACCGCCGCCCGCAAGGTCGCGCACGACCCGCGCGTGCAGTCGGCCAAGGACAGGGCCGCCGACACCGCCCGCACCCAGGCCACCGCTGCTGCCGAGGTCGCCCGCGAGAAGGCCGGCGACGTGGCCGCTGCCGCCAAGGACAAGATGAGCAGCGACGACGCGGCGTCCCCGACCGGAGGCCCGGTCGCCACCCAGACCACCACCCAGACCACCACCCAGACCCCGCTCTGAGGTCGGGCCGGTGCCGGACGGGCTGCCCCACCCGCTGACCGGCGAGGTCTTCGCCTCGCCGGTGCGGCCCGGCACCGGCTGGCCCGACGACCCGGCCGAGCCCCGCACCCCACTGGAGCTGCTCGCCCGCGAGGTGACCACCTGCCGGGCCTGCCCGCGGCTGGTCGCCTGGCGCGAGGAGGTGGCGCTCATGAAGCGCGCCGCCTTCGCCGAGCAGCCCTACTGGGGGCGGCCCGTCGCCGGCTGGGGCGCCGAGCACCCGCGGGTGCTGGTCGTCGGCCTCGCCCCGGCCGCCCACGGCGCCAACCGCACGGGTCGGATCTTCACCGGCGACCGCTCCGGCGACTGGCTCTTCGCCTCGCTGCACCGCGTCGGGCTGGCGGAGCGCCCCACCAGCGAGCACGCCGGCGACGGTCAGCGCCTGGTGCACACGCGCATGGTGGCCGCCGTGCGCTGTGCCCCGCCGCAGAACAGGCCGACCCCGGCCGAGCGCGACACCTGCGCCCCCTGGCTCGACCGCGAGCTGGCCCTGGTGGGCGAGCACGTGCGCGTCGTGGTCGCGCTCGGCGCCTTCGGCTGGGCGGCGGCGCTGGGCGGCGTACGGCGGGCCGGGTGGCAGGTGCCGCGGCCGGCCGCGAGGTTCGGCCACGGTGCGCAGGCGCGGCTCGTGCGGCCCGACGGCGAGGAGGTGGCGCTGCTGGGCTGCTACCACCCCAGCCAGCAGAACACGTTCACGGGGCGGCTGACGGAGCCGATGCTGGACGAGGTGCTCGGCCGCGCCGCGGCCCTTGCGACAATGGAGCGGTGAGCACCCCCACGCCGCCCCCGACCCAGCACGCGATCACCGTCCTGGGCCACGACCGCCCGGGGATCATCGCCGAGACCACCGGCCGCCTGGCCGAGCTCGGGCTGAACCTCGAGGACTCCACGATGACCCTGCTGCGGGGTCACTTCGCGATGATGCTGGTCTGCGCGGGCGAGCCCTCGGCCGCGTCGATCGAGGCGGCCCTGGCGCCGCTGGCCGACGACGGCTCGCTCACCGTGACCGTGCGTGCGGTGTCGCCGGGCGCCGGCGCCGCGCCCGCGGGCAGCTCCTGGGTGCTCACCGTGCACGGCGGCGACCGACCCGGCATCGTGTCGTCGGTGGTGGGCCGCGTCGCCGAGGTCGGCGGCAACATCACCGACCTCACCACCCGCCTGGCCGGCGACCTCTACCTCCTCGTGGCCGAGATCGACCTGCCCGCCGGGGCCGACGTCGACGCCCTCGAGGCCGCCGTGCGCACCGCGGCGACGGCGCTGGGCGTCGGGGCCACGCTGCGCCGCGCCGAGGCCGACGACCTGTGAGCGCTGTCGATCCCCGGGTGGCGGCCTGGACCGAGGCCGAGCTCGGCGTGGAGGGCCGGGTGCTCGACGTCGTCACCGCGCCGGCGCCTGTGCTGTCGAGCGTGGGGGAGCGGGTCGACCCGACCTCCGCCGAGGTCGTGCGGCTCGCGGCCGACCTCGTGGCCACGATGCGGGTCAGCCCGGGCTGCGTCGGCCTGGCCGCCCCGCAGGTGGGGGTCGGGGCGCAGGTCTTCTGCGTCGACGTCTCCGAGCACCCCAAGACCCGCGAGCACCACGGCACCTTCGTGCTCTGCAACGCCGAGGTGGTCTCCTCCAGCCGCAACGAGAAGGCCCGCGAGGGCTGCATGAGCGTGCCCGACCTCACCGGCGACGTGAAGCGGGCCGGCCGGATCACGGTGCGCGGCCAGCTGCCCGGCACCGGCGAGGAGGTGGAGATCTCGACCAGCGCCTTCGAGGCCCGTGCCCTGCAGCACGAGATCGACCACTGCCAGGGGCTGCTGTTCCTCGACCGCGCCGCCGGCGCCCACGCGATCTACGCTCGCAAGACCTACCTCTAGGCGCTCCCCCGGAGCGGGCCCCCGTATCCCAACGGCAGAGGAAGGCGCCTTAAAAGCGCCGCAGTGTGGGTTCGAGTCCCACCGGGGGCACACCGTCAACGAGGGCTCGTGTCGCGATGAGTCCGCGGCCGGAACCCGGTCGGACCACCCAGGACGCCGGCGACGGGCCGGCTCGAGGACCGAGGAGATCTCCGTGACCCGCATGATGTTCGTGAACCTGCCTGTGGCCGACGTGGCGGCCAGCCGCGCGTTCTGGGAAGGTCTGGGCTTCACCTTCAACGATGACTACAGCGACGAGCGAGCGGCCTGCATGGTCGTCAACGACTCCGCATGCGCCATGCTCCTGCGCCAGGACTACTTCCACTCCTTCCACGGCACCACCGCCCCGCCGTCGGGAGACCAGGTGCTGGTGGCGCTCACCGCGTCCGACGCCGCGGAGGTCGACTGCACGGTGGAGCGGGCGCTCGCCGCCGGCGGATCGCCGGCGGGCGCCAAGCAGGAGCACCCGGGGATGTACGGCTGGTCCTTCCGCGACCTCGACGGTCATGTCTGGGAGCTGGCTGCGATGGGCGGTTGACCTCAGGTCGACCTGAAGGGGGAGCATGGGCCCATGACCGACGACATGTGGACCGCGGAGTTCTGGGACGAGCGCTACTCCTCCTCCGAGCGGATCTGGAGCGGCGCCCCCAACCCCCACCTCGTCGACGTCGTCGGCGGGCTCGCCCCCGGCTCGGCGGTCGACATCGGCTGCGGCGAGGGGGCCGACGTGCTGTGGCTGGCCCACCGCGGCTGGCGCACCACCGGCGTCGACCTCTCGCAGGTGGCCCTCGACCGGGGGGCGGCCCGGGCGGCGCAGGAGGGGGTCGGGGCCACCTGGCTGCAGACGGACCTGCTCGCCGAGACCCTGCCCGAGCAGTACGACCTGGTCAGCGCCCACTTCGTGCACGTGCCGACCCAGCTCTTCGCGCCGCTCTACACCCGCCTCGGCGCCGCCGTCGCGCCCGGAGGCTCGCTGCTGGTGGTGGGCCACCACCCCCACGACGTCGAGACCGGGGTGCGCCACCACCACGGCGACGACATCCTCTTCACCCCCGACCGGGTCGTGGGCCTGCTCGACCCGCAGCACTGGGACGTGCGCCGCGCCGACGCCCCGACCCGCACGCAGCAGGTGGAGGGCGCCGAGGTCGCCGTGACCGACACGGTCGTGCACGCCGTACGCCGCTAGCGCCGGTCGGGTGTCGGGGCCCGCCGGCGGCTCAGGAGATTCACAGCCGCACCGGGAACGCCCCGGACGGGTGTGACGTTGAGGCTGGTGAGGACCCCTACAGTGGTCCCCACTCAGTGAACCGTCAGGGAGACGGTCACCACCGGCCTCCAAGGAGAGACCAATGCAGAGCAACAACCCGGTGTTCCGCCGGTCGGAGGAGTTCAACCGCTCCGGCGCGAACGCCTACGGCAACCAGACCTACGCGGGCAACGGGTACCCCGGCTACTCGAACGACCCCTCGCAGTGGGGCGTCGGCACCCCGGGCGGCCCCGCCCAGCAGACGCCGGCCACCACCGGTCCGATGACGATCGACAGCGTCGTGCAGAAGACGGCGATCACGCTCGGCGTGGTCATCCTGACCGCCCTCGCGACCTGGATCGCCATGCCGGAGGTCACCGAGACCACCGCCGAGACCGCCCTGCCCACGGTGGGCGCGGCCGCGACGATCGGCGCGCTCGGCGCCTTCGCGCTGTCGATGGTCAACTCCTTCAAGCGGGTCATCAGCCCGGCTCTCGTGCTCGTCTTCGCCGCCTTCGAGGGTGTCGCCCTCGGCGCGCTGAGCCTGCTCTTCAACGTCATGTACCCCGGCGTCGTCCAGGGCGCGGTCATCGGCACCTTCGCGGCCTTCGCCGGCACGCTGGCGGCCTACAAGGTCCTCAACATCCAGGTCACCCCGAAGTTCCGGATGATGGTGACCGCCGCCGTGCTCGGCATGGTCGGCCTGGCCGTCATGGAGCTCGTGCTCGGCCTCTTCGGCGCCCAGATCGGCTTCTTCGGTGTCGGCACCGGCCTCAGCCTCGTCTTCGCGGTGGTCGGTCTGGTGCTCGGCGTCTTCATGCTGATCATGGACTTCGACTTCGTCGAGCAGGGCATCGCCAACGGCCTGCCCGAGCGCGAGTCGTGGCGCGCGGCGTTCGCGATGACCGTGAGCCTGGTCTGGATCTACACCAACCTGCTGCGCATCCTGGCCTTCTTCCAGCAGGACTGACCCAGGAGCAGCACCCACCTGTCCGGCCCCGCTAGGTCGGCGTGGAACACGGAACCCCCCGGACCTCGGTCCGGGGGGTTCCGTCCGTCTGCGCCACCGTCTGCGTCTGCGCCTGCGTCTGCGCCGGGGTCGTGGGGCGAGTCAGCCGCGGGCGAGCTCGGGGTCGGGCGTGCCCTGCTCGCCCGCGTCCTCGTCGTGCTCGTCGGGGGTCTCGCCCTCGGTCTCGGGCCGGCGACGACGGTGGCGCAGCTCGACCCACAGGCCGCGCACGCCGAGCCGGTTGCCACCGATCTCGGTGCCGCCCAGCTCGGTGCCGGGGTGGTTGACGGCCTGGATCGCGGCGGCGGTGATGGGCAGCACGCCCTCGCCCCGCAGGGCCTCGAGCTGGGCCTCGTCGGTGTCGATGACGCCGAGCGCCGCCAGCGTGGAGGGCAGCAGCACCGCGGAGAGCGAGCGGTAGCCGGCGGCGGAGGGGTGGAACTGGTCGGGGCCGAAGAGCAGCGCGGGCGCCGCGGCGAACTCGGGTCCGAGCACCGAGGCCAGCGACACGGTGCGCCCGCCCTCCTCAATGACCGCGATGGTCTGGCCCGCGGCCAGGCGGCGCGACCAGGCGCGGGCGACCTGCTTGAGCGGCGGGGCGATGGGCTTGAGGGTGCCGAGGTCGGGGCAGGTGCCGACGACGACGGCCACCCCGGCCTCGCGGAGGCGGCGCACCCCCTCGGAGAGGTGGCGCACCGAGACCGCGGGCGTCACGACGTGGGTGACGTCGTTGGCGCCGATGAGGATGACCGCGACGTCGGGCTCGATGGGCAGCGCCCGGTCGATCTGCTCGCCGAGGTCGGAGGACTTGGCGCCGACGACGGCGAAGTCGCGCAGGTAGACCCGGCGGTCGGCGTGCTCGGCGACGCCGGAGGCGATCAGCGCGCCGGGGGTCTCCTCGACCCGCTCGACGCCGTAGCCCGCGGCACTGGAGTCACCGAGCAGGGCGACCTTGATCGCGGGCCCGGGCCGGCCGCGGCCGTACCAGCCGGTCGGGTCGGGCGGCGGCTCCTCGAGGATCGGCCCGATCGTCTTGCGCGCCAGGCGCGCCTCGGCGGTCAGGACGCCGTAGAGACCGGCGCCGAGCACCGACAGACCGCCGCCGCCGAAGGCAGCGGCGGAGGCGAGCTTGCGTGCCGCTGCTGCTTTTCCCACGCGGGGATTCTACGGAGCACGCCCGTCCACACTTCGCCGGGAGGGGTGAACGGGCCCTAGATTGACCGGGTGCAGTACGTCGACTCGCTCCTGGACCTGATCGGCAACACCCCGCTGGTGCGCCTCTCGCGCACCCTCGACCTGCCCGCGACGGGTGGCCCGCTGGTGCTGGCCAAGGTGGAGTACCTCAACCCGGGCGGGTCGGTGAAGGACCGCATCGCCACCCGGATGATCGAGGCGGCCGAGGCCTCCGGCGCGCTGCAGCCCGGCGGCACGATCGTGGAGCCGACCTCCGGCAACACCGGTGTCGGGCTGGCCATGGTCGCCCAAGCCAAGGGCTACCGCTGCGTCTTCGTGTGCCCCGACAAGGTCAGCGAGGACAAGCGCAACGTGCTCAAGGCCTACGGCGCCGAGGTCGTGGTCTGCCCGACGGCGGTGGCCCCGGAGCACCCCGACTCCTACTACAACGTCTCCGACCGCCTGGCCTCCCAGCCCGGCGCCTGGAAGCCCGACCAGTACTCCAACCCCCACAACCCGCGCTCGCACTACGAGACCACCGGCCCGGAGATCTGGGCGCAGACCGAGGGCCGGATCACCCACCTGGTGTGCGGTGTCGGCACCGGCGGCACGATCAGCGGCACCGGGCGCTACCTCAAGGAGCAGGCCGCCGCGGCCGGCCGCGAGATCCAGGTGGTCGGTGCCGACCCGGCCGGGTCGGTCTACTCCGGCGGCACCGGGCGGCCCTACCTCGTCGAGGGCGTCGGCGAGGACTTCTGGCCCGAGACCTACGACCGCGGCGTCGCCGACCGCATCATCGAGGTCTCCGACGCCGACTCCTTCGCCTTCACCCGCCGCCTGGCCCGCGAGGAGGCGCTCCTGGTGGGCGGCTCGTGCGGCATGGCGGCCTACGCCGCGCGCCGGCTGGCCCACGAGCTGGCCGGCACCCCCGAGGGCGAGGACGCCGTCATCGTCGTCATCCTCCCCGACTCCGGGCGCGGCTACCTGACCAAGATCTTCAACGACGACTGGCTGGCGCAGTACGGCTTCCCCTCCGGCGACGGCGCCCCCCACGCCCAGACCGTGGGGGAGGTGCTGCGCGGCAAGTCCGGCCAGCTGCCCGACCTGGTGCACACCCACCCGGCCGAGACCATCGCCGAGGCCGTGGCGATCCTCCAGGAGTACGGCGTCTCGCAGATGCCCGTCGTGCGCGCCGAGCCGCCGATCGTCGCGGCCGAGGTCGCCGGCGCCGTCTCCGACCGTGCCCTGCTCGACGCCCTCTACGCCGGCACCGCGCGGCTCACCGACCCGGTCGAGGAGCACATGTCGCCGCCGCTGCGCACCATCGGCGCCGGCGAGGACGCCCGCGAGGCGGTGCACCTGCTGGAGGAGGTCGACGCCGTGCTCGTGCAGGAGGACGGCAAGCCCGTCGGGGTGCTCACGCGCCAGGACCTGCTGGCCTTCCTCGCGCGCTCCTGAGGCCGCGCATGGTCGCCCCCGCGGGGGTCACGGGTGTTCACCCACCCGGGTGACATCACGGGACGCACCGGCCACACCTGTGGTGGGGTGGCCGCGGACCGCTGACCCCCGGCGGATCCTGGAGGCGGTGGACGCGACGTGTGGGACTTCGTCAGGGAACGGCAGGACCAGATCCTGTACAACACGTTCCAGCACTTCAACCTGGTGATGCAGGCCGTGCTGGTGGCCAGCGTGCTGGCGGTGCTGCTGGCCGTGGTGATCGTGCGCTACTCGTGGCTCCAGGGCCTGGCCAACGCGCTGAGCGCGATCGGCCTCACCATCCCGGCCCTGGCACTGGTCGGCGTGATGCTGGCCCTCACCGGCATCCAGCCGATCTCGGCCTTCGTCGCGGTCGCCTTCTACGCCCTCCTGCCGGTGCTGCGCAACGCCGTGGTCGGCCTCCAGGGCGTCGACCCGACGCTGGTGGAGTCGGCCCGCGGCATGGGCATGAGCCCGCTGGCGGTGCTGTGGCGGGTGCGCCTGCCGCTGGCGTGGCCCGTCATCCACGCCGGGGTGCGCACGTCGACCCAGATGTCGATGGGCATCGCGGCGATCGCGGCGTACATCCTCGGACCGGGTCTCGGCGGCTACATCTTCACCGGCCTGGCGCAGATCGGCGGCGCCAACGCCGTCAACTACGCCCTGGTCGGCACCCTCGGCATCGTCCTCGTCGCCCTCGTGGCCGACGTGCTCCTGCTGCTCCTCGGGCGGCTCACCATCTCGAAGGGAATCAGGGCATGACCACGCAGCACACGACCGGGCACACCACCGGGCAGACCACCGGCATCAGCGGGGCGGAGATCCGCCTCGAGGAGGTCGTCAAGCGCTACCCCGGCCAGAAGACCGCGGCGGTGGAGTCGCTGTCGCTGACCATCCCCGCCGGCGAGATCGTGATGTTCGTCGGCCCGTCGGGCTGCGGCAAGACCACCTCGCTGAAGATGATCAACCGGCTCATCGAGCCCACCTCGGGCACGATCCTCATCGACGGCGAGGACGTGCGGAGGAGCAGCGCCGACGAGCTGCGCCGCAAGATCGGCTACGTCATCCAGGGCGGCAGCCTCTTCCCCCACATGACCGTGGCCAAGAACATCGCGATCGTGCCCAAGATGCTCGGCTGGGACGCCTCGCGGGTCAAGGGCCGCGTCGACGACCTGCTCGACCTCGTCGGGCTCGACCCCTCGCGCTACCGCGACCGCTACCCCCGCGAGCTCTCCGGCGGGCAGCAGCAGCGCGTGGGCGTGGCCCGCGGCCTGGCCGCCGACCCGCCGGTGATCCTCATGGACGAGCCCTTCGGCGCCGTCGACCCCATCACCCGCCAGCGCCTGCAGGACGAGCTGCTCTCGATCCAGCGCGAGCTGCGCAAGACCATCGTCTGCGTCACCCACGACATCGACGAGGCGATCAAGCTCGGCGACCGGATCGTGATCCTGCGCGAGGGCGGCCACATCGCGCAGTACGACACCCCTGAGGTCGTGCTCGCCTCGCCGGCCGACGACTTCGTCAGCGACTTCGTGGGCTCCGGCTCCACGCTCAAGCAGCTCAGCCTGGCCCGGGTCAACGAGGTCGACCTGCGCGAGACCGTCACCGCCCGCATCGGCGAGCCCACCGCCGACGCCGTGCAGCGGGCCGAGGCGGCCGGCGAGCGCTCCGTGATCGTGCTCGACGACCGTGACCGCCCCCGCGGCTGGCCCTGGCTGCGCCAGCTCAAGGGCGACCGGATCGTCGAGCCCACCGAGGACCTCGTCACCGTCGACGAGCGCTCGACGCTCAACGACGCCCTCGACACCATGCTCACCAGCAGCCACGGCGCCGCCGTGGTCACCGGTGACCGCGACCGCTACATCGGCATCGTCACCTTCGACACCGTCACCGACCACATGCGCCTGCTCGAGGACCGCGCCGTGGAGGAGCGGGCCCACGAGCAGGCGGCGGGGGAGCGGGCATGAGCGCCACGAGCGCCACGACGGCCTCGGCCGGCGCGACGGTCGACCCGACCGGCGAGGCCCCGCCGGCGAAGCGCCGGGGACGGCGCCTCGACCCGGAGATGCTGCTGCTCCTCGTGCTGCCGCCGGTGCTGGTCGCGCTGGCCTTCGGGGCCTGGGTCGTGTGGCGCCAGACCGCCGACCTCGACTCCGTGGAGCAGAGCCAGCTGGCCTGGTCGACGGTCACCTCGCTCATGGTCGAGCACGTCAAGCTCACCGCCGTGGCCGGTCTGCTCGTCGTCGCCGTCGCCGTGCCCCTGGGCATCGCGCTGACCCGGGGCCGGCTCAAGGCCGCCTCGCCCGTGGTCGTGGGCCTGGCCAACGCCGGCCAGGCCGCACCTGCCGTCGGGCTGATCGTGCTGCTCGCGCTGTGGCTCGGCTTCGGCTTCGGCACCGCGATCATCGCCCTGGTGGTCTACGGCGTGCTGCCCGTGCTCCGCAACACCATCGTCGGCCTCCAGGGCGTCGACCCCACCCTGGTCGAGGCCGGGCGCGGCATCGGGATGACCTCGGCGTCGGTGCTGCTGCGCGTCGAGCTGCCGCTGGCGCTGCCGGTGATCATGTCGGGCGTGCGCACCGCGCTGGTGCTCATCGTCGGCACCGCCGCACTGGCGACCTTCATCAACGCCGGCGGGCTCGGCGCCATGATCGTCGCCGGCATCAACCTGTTCCGCTACTCGCTGGTCGTCTCCGGCGCGCTGCTCGTGGCCCTGCTCGCCCTCCTCGTGGAGTGGCTGGGCCGGGTCCTGGAGTTCGTCGCCCGACCGAAGGGGGTCTGAGATGACCGGTCCTGCCACCCGCCCCACCCGCCCCACCCGTCTGCGCACGCGCGCCCGCCGCCTGGCCGCCACCGGGCTGGCCGTCGCGGCGCTGGCCGTGCCTGCGGGCTGCGGCCTGGGCACCGCCGGCGGCTACGTGCCCGACGCGACCCTGGCCGGTCCGCTCGAGGGCGTCTCGCTGGAGGGCACCGAGATCGCCGTGGGCTCGAAGAACTTCTCCGAGAACATCCTGCTCGGCAAGATCGTGCTCATCCTGATGAAGGCTGCCGGCGCCGAGGTCACCGACCTCACCAACATCCCCGGCAGCAACTCCGCCCGCCAGGCCCAGGTGCAGGGCGAGATCGACGCGATGTGGGAGTACACCGGCACGGCCTGGATCTCCTACCTCGGCGAGGACGAGCCGATCGAGGGCACCGAGGAGCAGTACGAGGCGGTCGCCGAGCGCGACCTGGCCGAGAACGACCTTCGCTGGCTGCCGCCCACCCCGGCCAACAACACCTACGGCTTCGCCATGACCGCGCAGAGCGCCGAGCGGCTGGGCATCACCAAGCTCTCGCAGATCCAGGACATCCCCGTCGACGAGCGCACCTTCTGCGTGGAGTCGGAGTTCGAGAACCGGCCCGACGGCCTGCCGGGCATGCTGAAGACCTACGACATCCCGCGCGGCGAGGCCCAGGGCACCCCCGACGACAACATCGGGCTCTACCAGACCGGCGCGATCTACGAGGCGACCGCGCAGGGGGAGTGCACCTTCGGCGAGGTGTTCACCACCGACGGTCGGATCCTGGCCCTCGACCTCACCGTGCTCGAGGACGACCGGCAGTACTTCCCCAACTACAACATCTCGCTGGTGGTGGGCGAGCAGCTGGTCGAGGACCACCCCGAGATCGAGGAGCTCGTCGACCCGGTGGCCGCCGAGCTGACCAACGAGGTGCTGCTGGGACTCAACGCCGAGATCGACGTCGCGGGCCGCGAGGCCTCCGACGTGGCCGAGGACTGGCTGCGCGAGGAGGGCTTCATCGCCTGAGCGGCAGCTCCATGAGGATCAGGTCGGGCCGGTCGGCGCGCAGCCAGGCGGGCCGGGCGGTGCCCACCTCGACCCAGCCGCGCCGGCGGTAGACGGCCAGCGCGCGCGGGTGGGAGGGGGCGACGTCGAGCACCGGCCGCAGCCCGGCGTCGCGGATCCAGGCGACGGCGCGGTCGAGCAGCAGCCCGCCCGTGCCGGTGCCCTGGGTCGCGGGGTCGACGTAGAGCACCGCCACCATGGCCGGGGCGGGCTCGGGGGCCGGGCGCGCGAAGGCCTCGGCCAGGTCGGGCGGCACGTCGGTGACCGAGACGTGGCCGACCACGCGCCCCTCGCGCTCGGCCACCCAGGCCGCGCGCTCGCCGGGGCGCACCACGAACTCCTCGGCGGGGAAGGGCAGCGGCCAGCGCATCGGGTAGCCCGAGCCGGGCTGCTGGGCGGCCAGCACCGCGACCAGGGCGGGCAGGTCGTCGGGGCGGCGCGGCCGCACCGCGACGGAGGCACGTACGTCGGGCACGTCGCCATCCTGCCGCCCCGGTAGCCTCCGGGCCGTGCCGACCCCCGCGACCCCCTCGAGCCACGTGCTCGACCTCTTCGCGGTGCCCGAGGTCGTCGAGCCGCTCCCCGGGGCGCTCACCGACAGCGTGCGCGCCGGGGACCTCGTGCTCAGCCCCGGTCGGGACGCCGCCGTGCAGGGCTGGCTCAGCCCGCTGCTGGCGCGCCTGGCCGTGCGCCTCGACGAGCGCCCCGACCGCCGGGCCCAGGACCTGCGGGTGGCGATGCCGGTGCCGGCGCGCGACGGCGCCTGGGTCGTCGAGGGGTGGGCGGCCAGCCGCTGGGAGCCGGGCACGACCGCCTGCCTCGACCCTGCGGTGACGCTGGCCGCGGGGCGGCTGCTTCACGCCCGGCTGGCCCCGCTCGTGACCGAGCCGCCCGCGGTGGTGCTGGAGCGCACCGACGCCCGGGCCCGCGCCGAGCGGCTGGCCTTCGCGGGCGGCGCCGACCTGCGTGCCGCGGCCGGCACGCTCCCGGCCGGTGCCGCGGGACTCGTGCGCCGCGTCGCCGACCTGCTCGACGGGCTCGACCCCGACGCGGCCTCCCCGGCGGCGACCCGCCACCAGCTCGTGCACGCCGACCTCGCGGGGCACGTGCTGCTCGACGCCGCCGGGGCCCCGGTGGTGGTCGACGTCGACCCGGCGTGGCGCCCGCCGCTGTGGGCCGAGGCGGTCGCCGCCCTCGACCTCGTGCGCGGCGGCGCCGACCCCGCCCGCCTCGACCGCTACGCCGGTGCGGCGACCCGCGCCGCGCTGCTGCGGGCGCTGCTCTTCGGGGCGCTGGTCGACCCCGCGGCCGACGTCGCGGCGTACACGGCGGTGCTCGACCGGCTGGACGTGGTAGATCTGGGTGGTCACGACGGGCCCCCGCGGCCCGACCCGGTGGCCGAGACCGAGGAGCTGCACCGTGGCTGACCAGACACAGAGCGATCAGGGCGACCGGAGCGGGCAGGCCGGGCAGGACCGTCCGGTCCGCGTGTTCCTCCTCGACGACCACGAGGTGGTGCGCCAGGGCATCCGTGCGCTGCTGGAGCAGTCGGGCGGCATCGAGGTGGTGGGGGAGTCGGGCTCGGCGCACGAGGCCATCTCCCGCATCCCCGCCCTGCGCCCCGACGTGGCCGTGCTCGACGCCCGCCTGCCCGACGGCTCGGGCATCGAGGTGTGCCGCGCGGTGCGCGCCGTGGACCCCGGCATCAAGGCCCTGGTGCTGACCTCCTACGACGACGACGAGGCCCTCTTCGCCGCGATCATGGCCGGCGCCGCGGGCTACGTGCTCAAGCAGATCCGCGGCCAAGACCTCGTCGGCGCCGTGCGCTCGGTCGCCATGGGGCACTCCCTCATCGACCCCGCCCTCACCGCCCGGGTGCTCGACCGGGTGCGCACCGGCTCGGCGACCGTGCCGGAGCTGGCCGAGCTGACCGAGCAGGAGCTCAAGCTGCTGGCCCTCATCGCCGAGGGCCTCACCAACCGCCAGATCGGCGAGCGGGTGCACCTGGCGGAGAAGACCGTGAAGAACTACGTGTCGAGCATCCTGGCCAAGCTCGGCCTGGAGCGGCGCACCCAGGCCGCCGTGCTGGCCAGCCGGCTGCTGGGCCCGGGCGCCGGGAGCCCCCGGGACTGAGCGGCACCCGGGTCCCACGGGCTCACGACCCGGCGCGGGCGCGCCACACCAGCACCGTGCCGCGCGGCTCGCGGGGGGCCAGCTCCAGGGAGCCCCCGAGCCCCTCGGCGCGGTGGGCGGCGTTGCGCAGCCCGCTCTCGACGCGCTCGACGGGCAGACCGCGACCGTCGTCCTCGACGCGCAGCGTCACCTCGCCGTCGTCGACGCCGAGGGTGACCCAGGCGGCCCCGGCCTCGGCGTGGCGGGCGATGTTGCTGAGGGCCTCGCGCAGCACCGGCAGCAGGTGCTCGCGCACCCGGGCGGTGACCGCGGTGTCGACCGGGCCCTCGGTGCGCAGCAGCGGGGTGAAGCCGAGCAGGGGGGCGGCGTCGCCGACCAGCTCGTCGAGCTCGTCGCGCAGGGTGGCGACGCTGCGGTGGCGCAGCGCGAAGATCGTGCCGCGGATGTCGCGGATCGTGGCGTCGAGGTCGTCGACGGCGCGGTCCACCCGCGCCGCGACCTCGCGGTCGGTGGTCAGCATGCCGGCGCCCTGCAGCTGCAGGCCGGTGGCGAAGAGGCGCTGGATCACCACGTCGTGGAGGTCGCGGGCGATCCGCTCCCGGTCGGAGACGACCGCCATCTGGGCCCGCTCGGCCAGCGCCTGCGCCCGGTCGAGGGACAGGGCGGCCTGGTCGGCGAAGGAGACCAGCAGCTCGCGCTCCTCGACGTCCTGCGGTCCGTGGGCG
Organism: Nocardioides sp. Leaf374; assembly: GCF_916862475.1. Lineage (NCBI taxonomy): Bacteria > Bacillati > Actinomycetota > Actinomycetes > Propionibacteriales > Nocardioidaceae > Nocardioides > Nocardioides sp. Leaf374. The sequence goes on along the minus strand of NZ_CAKASO010000003.1, from coordinate 142,380 downwards.
AGGTCGGTGACCACCGCGAGGGCGACCGGCGAGGTGAGGTGGGTCCGCACGGGCACCAGCACGACCGCCTGGCCCTCGACCTCGAGGTCGACCGGCTCCGGCAGCGGTCCCTCCACCGCGTCGACGTGGCCGGCGACGAGCGGCAGGGCGGCCTCGAGCAGGTCGGTGAACGCCTCGCGCTGGGCCTCGTGGCAGGCCAGCGCCGCGATCGTCGGGGCCTGCGGGCCGGTGGGCAGGCGCAGCACGGCCGCCGCGCGGGCACGCCCCACCGTGCGGGTCGCCTCGGCCACGCGCACCAGGGTGTCGCCCCGGTCGACGGGCGGCTGGAGGTGCTCGCCCAGCACCGCCGCGGCCTCCAGCCACTCCCGCCGTCGCTCGCTCAGGCCGTAGGCGCGTGCGTTGCCGATCACGAAGCCCGCCGCCGAGGCCAGCGCCTCGACCAGCGCGACGTCCTCGTCGGTGAAGCCGGGCTCGGGCCCCGGAGCGCCCTCGACAGGGCTTTTCTGGGTCAGGTAGAGGTTGCCGAAGACCGCGCCGCGCACCCGCACGGGCACCCCGAGGAAGGTCCGCATCGGAGGGTGGTGGGCGGGGAAGCCGTAGGAGGCGGGGTGGGCGGAGAGGTCCTGCAGGCGCAGCGGCTCCGGGTGGTCGACCAGCAGCCGCAGGATGCCCCGGCCGTGCGGCGGGGCGCCGATCGCCTCACGCTCGGCGTCGTCGAGGCCGGTGGTGACGAAGTCGGACAGGTCGCCGTCGCGGCCGATGACGCCGAGGGCGGCGTACTGGGCGCCGGTGAGCGCGGCGGCCGACTCCACGATGCGCAGCAGCACGCTGTGGAGGTCGAGGTCGGAGGAGATGGCGACCACGGCGTCCAGCAGCGCGTGGGTGGAGCCGCTGAGGTCGAGTCGACGGTGGGGCATCGGCTCAGTGTGGCGCACGGAGGGCCTCCTGCGTCAGGGCCGGCCCGGCCCGTCGCGCGGGGTCGGCCGGGCGGATCGGTCGGGCGGGTCGGGCGGGTCGGTCGGGTGGGTGAGGGCGGTCAGGCCGAGTGAGCGACCGACGACGCACCGAAGCTGCGGCCGGTGACGTCGGTGGTCGGCAGCGCGACCACGAGCGTGCGGGTGCCGGCGGCCCACGGCACGGGCCAGCACTCCCGCACCGCCGCCAGCTGGGCGGGGTCGGTCACGAACTCGCCGCGCCCCCGCACCACCACGCTCCAGCCGCTGCGGCTGGCCACGTCGAGCGCGTCGACCTCGAAGGCGACCAGGCCCTCGCGGGCGTGCGTGCCGACGATGCTCCACGGGCTGGTGCGCACGACCAAGCGGCCGTCGTGGAGCACGTAGGTCAGCGGCACGATGTGGGGCCCGCCCGGCGTGGAGACGGCCATCCGGCCGACCTCCGCCTCGCGCAGGTGGGCGATGCACTCGTCGGGGGAGAGGTCGCGGTGGTGGAGCACGCCTCCGAGCCTGCGCCGGGGCGCTCGGGCGCGGCGAGGGCCGATGGTCCTCTCCCCACGGGACGGGTGTCCTCGGCTCCGCGAGGGGGCTAGCCGCCGGCCCCGCCGTGGTCGCCGCCGCTGCCGTCGAGGTAGACCCACCGCCCGGCCCGCCGCACGAAGCGGCTGTGCTCGCGCTGCTCCCCGGGGAGCCCGTGCCGCTCGTAACGGGCCACGAAGGCGACGTCGTCGGCCCCGGCCGAGAGCACCTCGAGCCCGGTCCACACCGTGGCGGGGTCGAGCTCGAGGTTGTCGGGGCGGGTGCGCGGGTGCCAGGTGCGGAAGAGGTACGCCGCGTCGCCCACCGCGAAGGCGGCGTAGCGCGAGCGCATCAGCTCCTCGGGGGTCTCCGCCCGCGCGGCGCCACGGTGCAGGCGCCCGCAGCAGGCGTCGTAGGCCGCGCCGCTGCCGCACGGGCAGGTCGCGCGCAGCGGTCCGGTGCTCACCCGACCTCCCCGCGGGGCAGGACCCGCCACAGGGCGTGCACGCCCGGCAGGCCCTTGAGCCCGACCTCCCCGGCCTCGACCAGGTCGACCGCGGCGTCGTCGTCGAGGGCGGCGCGGACGGCCTCGCTGGCCAGGACCTCCCCGCCCTGGGCGGTGTCGGCGACCCGGGCGGCCATGGCGACGTTGCGCCCGAAGTAGTCGCCGTCGCGGGCGACCACGGGACCGGTGTGGATGCCGATGCGCACCCGCACCGGCGCCACCAGCCGCAGCCGGGGGTCGAGGGTGCGCTTGAGGTCGCGCTGCACCCCCACGGCGGCGCGGCAGGCCGCCTCGGGATCGCGGAAGGCGACCATGAAGCCGTCGCCGGCGGTCTTGACCACCTGGCCGCGGTAGCGCTCGATCCGGGCGCGCAGGAGGGTGTCGTGGGCCTGGAGCACCCGCACCCAGGTGGCGTCGCCGAGCCGCTCGTTGAGCCGTGTCGACCCCTCGATGTCGGAGAACAGCAGCGTCACCCGACCGTCGGAGCTGGCCATGCTCGCCACGCTCTGCTGCTGCTCGGCGGCCCAGGCCTGGAGGTCCTCCAGCGAGGACTGGAGCAGACCCGCCACGCCCTGCTCGCGGACCCTGGTGGCGGTCCGCACGACCCGGCGCACGGCGCGCTCGGCCGGGGTGGCCGCGGGACGCGGGCGCAGGGCGACGTCGAGGTCGGCCTCCAGCACGGCGACGCGCCGCCGCGCCTCGCGCTCCCGCCGGCGGGCGGCCGACAGGCGCAGGGCCAGCGCGGCCACGGCAACGGCGAGCACGGCGCTGAGCGCCGCCAGGAGGACCACCGCGAGCGTCACGAGCCGAGAGCGTAGCGACGACCGAGGGCCCGCGGGGTCGGGACCTTCGTCCGTGGCTGCCGCCCGCGGGGCTGGTGAGGCTGGAGCCATGACGGTGACCGACCTCTCCTCCGCCCGCCCGACCGCCGACCTGCCCACCGGAGCCGTGGTCGTCGGGATCGACGGCTCCCACGACGCCGACCTCGCGCTGGCGTGGGCGGCGCGGCAGTGCCTGCTGCTGCGCCGGCCGTTGGCCCTGGTGCACGCCTACCGCCTGGTGGGCTCGGTGTGGCTCGACCAGGCCGGTGTCGACTCGCGCGACGTGCTCGACGCCGTGGGCGACGACGCGTGCACGCTGCTCCAGGACGCCCGGGCGCGGGTGCTGGCCGACCACCCCGACCTCGAGGTGGTGCTGCTGCTGCGTGCCGACGACCCGCGCTCCATGCTCGAGGACCTCTCCCGGCACGCCTCGCTGCTCGTGCTCGGGTCCCGGGGGCGCGGCCCCGTGGCCTCGCTGCTGCTGGGCTCGGTGAGCGTCGCCGTCGCGCGCCACGCCCACTGCCCGGTGGTCGTGGTGCGCCCCGGTGCCGCCGTGCGCCGCCCCGGCCGGGCGGGTCGGGGCGCCCACCCCGACGACCGCCCGCGCGGCGGGGTGCTGGTCGGTGTCGACGGCACCCCGGGCTCGCTCGCGGTGGTCGAGTTCGGCTACCAGCAGGCGGCGCTGCGCGGCCTGCCGCTGGAGGTGCTCCACTGCGTCTGGGACGTGCGGGCCACCGCCGCCGGCCTGCACCGCGCCCCGGCCGAGGACCCCGAGGTCGCCGACGTGCGCGCCCTGCTGTCGGAGGCGGTCGCCGGCCTGGCGGAGCGGCACCCCGGCGTCGACGTCACCCTGACCGTCGCCTACGGCCTGGCCGACGACGAGATCGTCGCGGCCTCACGGGGCCGCGACCTCACCGTCGTGGGCTACCGCCCCGGCTCCCCGGTGCGCTCGCTGCTGCTCGGCTCCGTGGCGCCGGCCGTGCTCGAGCACGCCGACGGCGCCGTGGCCGTGGTGCCCGTGGCCCCGCTGGGAGCCGAGCGCCCCTGACCCGCGCCCGACGCGCGACGGGGCGGTTGCGACCCGTCAGTAGCGTGGATCGCGTGACGTCTGCTCCCACCTCCACCACCGTCGGCGAGCTGCGGGCCTCGGGCCACGAGCACCGCCCGCTGCGCACCGAGATCCGCGACAACCTCCTCGCCGCCCTGCGCGAGGGCCGCGATCCCTGGCCCGGCCTGCACGGCCTCCAGGACACCGTGATCCCCCAGCTCGAGCGCGCCCTCATCGCCGGCCACGACATCGTGCTGCTCGGCGAGCGCGGCCAGGGCAAGACCCGGCTGCTGCGCACCATGGTCGGCCTGCTCGACGAGTGGACCCCGGTCATCGCCGGCTCCGAGCTCGGCGAGCACCCCTACGACCCCATCACCGTGGCCTCGCGCCGCCGGGCCGGTGAGCTCGGCGACGCCCTGCCGATCACCTGGCGCCACCGCGACGAGCGCTACGCCGAGAAGCTGGCCACCCCCGACACCAGCGTGGCCGACCTCATCGGCGACGTCGACCCGATGAAGGTGGCCGAGGGCCGCTCGCTGGGTGACCCGGAGACCATCCACTTCGGGCTCATCCCGCGCAGCCACCGCGGCATCGTGGCCATCAACGAGCTGCCCGACCTCGCGGAGCGGATCCAGGTGGCGATGCTCAACGTGATGGAGGAGCGCGACATCCAGATCCGCGGCTACGTGCTGCGCCTGCCGCTCGACACCCTCGTCGTGGCCAGCGCCAACCCCGAGGACTACACCAACCGCGGCCGCATCATCACCCCGCTCAAGGACCGGTTCGGCGCCGAGATCCGCACCCACTACCCGACCGAGCTGGTCGACGAGGTCGCGGTGATCCGCCAGGAGGCCGACCTCGTGGCCGAGGTGCCCGACTACCTCGTCGAGATCCTCGCCCGCTTCACCCGCAACCTGCGCGAGTCCTCCTCGGTCGACCAGCGCTCCGGCGTCTCGGCCCGCTTCGCCATCGCCGGCGCCGAGACCATCGCGGCCGCCGCCATCCACCGCGCGGTCTCCCAGGGCGAGGACGACGCCGTGGCGCGTCCGGTGGACCTCGAGACCGCCGTCGACGTGCTCGGCGGCAAGATCGAGTTCGAGTCGGGCGAGGAGGGCCGCGAGGGTGAGATCCTCACCCACCTGCTGCGCACCGCCACCGCCGAGACCGTGCGCACGCACTTCCGCGGTCTCGACTTCGGCGTGCTCGTCGACGCCCTCGAGAGCGGCGTCATGGTCACCACCGGCGAGCAGGTCACCGCCCGCGACTTCCTCACCGGGCTGCCGGTGCTGGGGGAGTCGGAGCTCTACGACGACGTCTGCGACCGGCTCGGCGCGACCAACGACGGCCAGCGCGCCGGCGCCATCGAGCTGGCCCTCGAGGGGCTCTACCTCGCCCGCAAGGTGAGCAAGGAGTCCGGGGGTGGCGAGACCGTCTATGGCTGACCGCTGGAGCCGTCGCCGCGCCGCGAGCTACGGCCGCTACGACGGGGGCGCCGACCCGCTCGCCCCGCCCGTCGACCTGGCCGAGGCCCTCGACGCCATCGGCGAGGACGTGATGGCCGGTGCCTCACCGGAGCGGGCGATGCGCGAGTTCCTGCGTCGCGGTGGCCGCGACCAGCAGGGCCTCGACGACCTGGCCCGCCAGGTCGCGGAGAAGCGTCGTGAGCTGCTCTCGCGCCACAACCTCGACGGCACGATGCAGGAGGTGCGCGAGCTCCTCGACCGGGCCGTGCTCGAGGAGCGCAAGCAGCTGGCGCGCGACGCGATGATGGACGACGCCGACCGGGCCTTCCGCGAGATGCAGCTCGAGGGCCTCCCGCCGAGCCCCGCGGCCGCGGTCAGCGAGCTGTCGTCCTACGACTGGCAGTCGCGCGAGGCCCGCGAGGCCTTCGAGCAGATCAAGGACCAGCTCGGTCGCGAGATGCTCGACCAGCGCTTCGCGGGTATGAAGCAGGCCCTGGAGAACGCCACCGACGAGGACCGCGCCGCGGTCGCCGCGATGGTCTCCGACCTCAACGACCTGCTCGACAAGCACCGTCGCGGCGAGGACACCGAGCAGGACTTCGCCGACTTCATGGACAAGCACGGCCAGCACTTCCCCGAGGACCCCCAGAGCGTCGAGGAGCTGCTCGACTCCCTGGCCCAGCGCGCCGCGGCCGCCCAGCGGATGCGCAACTCGATGACCCAGGAGCAGCGCGACGAGCTCGACGCCCTGGCGGCGCAGGCCTTCGGCTCACCGGAGCTGATGGACCAGCTCGGCCGCCTCGACGGCAACCTCCAGGCGCTGCGCCCCGGCGAGGACTGGGGCGGCTCGGAGCGGATGGACGGCCAGGAGGGCCTCGGCCTCGGCGACGGCACGGGCGCCTTCCAGGACCTCGCCGACCTCGACGCGCTCTCCGAGCAGCTCTCGCAGTCCTACGGCGGCGCGCGCATGGACGACCTCGACCTCGAGCTGCTGGCCCAGCAGCTCGGCGACGCCGCGGGCGTCGACGCCCGCACCCTGCAGCAGCTCGAGCATGCGCTGCGCGACTCCGGGACGCTGCAGCGCGGCTCCGACGGCCAGCTGCGGCTGACCCCGAAGGCCATGCGCCAGCTCGGGAGGTCGCTGCTGCGCGACGTGGCCCAGCGCATCTCCGGGCGTCAGGGCCAGCGCGACCTCGACCGCGCCGGCGCCTCGGGCGAGCGCTCCGGCGCCACCCGGTCGTGGGCCTTCGGCGACACCGAGCCGTGGGACGTCACCCGCACCGTCACCAACGCCGTGCTGCGCACCGTCTCCGAGGGAGGCTCGGCCGCCGACGGCGTGCGGCTGACCATCGACGACGTCGAGGTGCAGGAGACCGAGGCCCGCACCCAGGCCTGCGTCGCGCTGCTGGTCGACACGTCGTTCTCGATGGCGATGGACGGGCGCTGGGTGCCGATGAAGCGCACCGCGCTGGCGCTGCACACCCTCATCCGCAGCCGCTTCCGCGGCGACCACCTGCAGCTGATCGGCTTCGGCCGCAGCGCCCAGGTCATGGAGATCGAGGAGCTCACCGCCCTCGACGCCATGTGGGACAAGGGCACCAACCTGCACCACGCGCTGCTGCTGGCCAACCGCCACTTCCGCAAGCACCCCAACGCCCAGCCGGTGCTGCTCATCGTCACCGACGGCGAGCCGACCTCCCACCTGGAGACCAGCGGCGAGGTCTACTTCAGCTACCCGCCCCACCCGCTCACCGTGGCCTACGCCGTGCGCGAGCTCGACAACGCGATGCGGCTGGGGGCCCAGACCACCTTCTTCCGCCTCGGCGAGGACCCCGGTCTGGCCCGCTTCATCGAGCAGATGGCCCAGCGGGTCGACGGCCGGGTCGTCGCCCCGGAGCTCGACGACCTCGGCGCCGCCGTGGTCGGCTCCTACCTCGGCGACCGCAGCGGCCGCTCCGGCGGGGGCGGCGGCTGGGACGAGGGCGGCGCCCGCGGCGGCGGCTACGGCGGGCTCTTCGGCGGCGGCCGGGGCTGGTGGGTCGGGGGCGACTGAGACCGCGGCCCCGCCTCGGGCCCTCGGCTCAGCGCGGGGCGCGCTCCCAGTGGCCGCAGCCCCGCGACGACGTCCGGCGCACCCCTGCGCAGTCGGGCCACCGCGCGGGCGCGCTGAGCTCGTCGGTGTGCAGGTCGCGCTCCATCACGTGACGCGCCGGTCGCCACCCCGCGGCGAGCGCGGCGCAGTCGCACCCGCCGCCTCGGTGGGACAGCCGCCGCTCCAGCCCCGTCGCCGTGGGGGAGCGCACCTCGCGGAAGCGCTCGGCCCAGCGCGTCGAGCCGTCGCAGCCGTGGACCTGCAGCATCCGGGCCACGAAGCACAGCGAGCACTCCCGCGGGCGCGGCCAGGTCGCCTCGGCGGCCTCGTCGAGGATCGGGACCGCCACCCGGTCGCGCAACGGTGGGGTGTCGTGGTCGTGCACGCGTCCTCCGCTCCCGTCCGGTGCACCCTGCTCCGGCGTACGACAGGTCTAGCGGGGGGCACCGACAGTCGCGGGCGGCGGCACGAGGGCCGCTAGGACCGCGCCACCGCCGCGCCGAAGGAGCGCGGCGAGCGCAGCCAGTCGACCGCGACCCCGCCGTCGGGTCGCGAGCCGGCGACCCTGACCTCCACCCGCACCGGGCCCTCGCCCGGCTCGGCCTCGAAGCAGTCGGTGTCGAGGCGCATCCTGACCAGGTCGTCGGCGTAGCGGGGGTGCAGGGCGTAGTCGCACAGCACGCGCTCCCCGGTCTCGCGCAGGCTCCAGGAGGAGGTGCGCAGCAGCGCGTAGTCGGTGCCGGCGAAGAAACCGCCGGTCAGCACGTAGTCGGGCTCCCGGTCACCGTCGGTGTCGAGGAAGACCGAGCCCCCGGTGACCTTCGGGCCGCTCTTGCGCAGGTCGCGCACCTCCACCGTCACCCGCACGGCGCCCTCACGGTTGACCACCGTCACCGCGCGCAGGTCGGCGGGGTGGTCGAGGTCGCCGGCCTTGTCGGAGAACGTCCTGGTCGCGGCGCTCGCCGGCAGCGCCGCCGTCACCAGCACGGCCACCGCCGACGCCACCACGGCGCCCACCGAGCGGCTCGCGCGTCTCGTCAGGACCATCCCCACCACGACCTTCCACGTCCGCGCGGCACCCCGACGGGCGCCGTCACCCCAGGCCTACTCCGGGTGCGTGCGCCGGCGCAACCGCCCGACGGCCCTCGACAGGGCGCGACGGCGCTCCGACGCTCGACGGGCACGGCGGCTCACGCAGGGTGCAGCAGGGCGGCGAGCTCCTCGACGCCGTCGACGACCCGCGGGCCGGGGCGGGCCCAGTGGGCGTCGGCGTCCACGGGGTGCACGAGGACCCCGGCGGGCAGCAGGCCCGCGGCGAGGAGCGCGTCGGCCTGCAGGCGCGCGCCCTCGCGGTCGTAGCCGCACGGGGCGACCACGACGACGTCGGGGCGCGCTTCGTGCACGCGCTCCCACAGCACCCGGGTCGACTTCTCGCCCGCAGCGCCGAGCACGCACTCACCGCCGGCGGCCTCGACCATCTCGGGGATCCAGTGGCCGGGGGCGTAGGGCGGGTCGGTCCACTCCAGCACCACCACCCGTGGGCGGGGTCGGCCCGCCACGCGCGCCCGGACGGCGTCGAGGCGGGTCGACAGCGAGGCGGCGAGCGCCTGCGCGGCAGGCTCGCGGCCGGTGGCCCGGCCCAGCGCGACGACGGTGTCGAGCACCTCCGCCAGGGTGTGGGGGTCGCAGGTCAGGACCTCCGCGGTGCAGCCCAGGTGCGCCAGCGCGTCGTCGACCACGCCGACGTCGACCGCGCAGACCGCGCAGAGGTCCTGGGTCACCACCAGGTCGGCGTCGAGTCCCGCCAGCGCGCCGGCGTCGAGGCGGTAGAGGTCCTCACCGCGTGCGGCCGCAGCGGAGACGAAGGCGTCGATCTCCTCCGGCGCCAGCCCCTCGGGCATCGCCGAGGTCGACACGATGGTGCGGCTGCGGGCCTCGGCGGGGGTGTCGCACTCGAAGGTCACGCCGACGACGTCGTCGCCCGCGCCGATGGCGAAGAGCGCCTCGGTGGTGGCGGGGAGGAGGGAGACGATGCGCACGCCGTCAGTCTGCCTCTCCGAGCTCGCGGGCCACGACCCCGGCGGCCGCCGCGACCAGGGCGTCGCGCGCGACGGCGTCGACGTCCTCGCTGCGGGTCAGCACGGCCACCACGACCGGTGCGCGGCCGGGCGGGGTGACGACGGCGACGTCGTTGCGGGCGGCGTAGGTGGCCCCCGACCCGGACTTGTCGGCGACCGCCCAGTCGTCGGGCACGCCGGCGCGCACCAGGGTGTCACCGGTCTCGTTGCCCGACATCCACCGCAGCAGCAGCCGTCGGTCGGCGGGAGCGAGGGTGTCGTCGACCGCGAGGGTGCGCAGCGTGGTGGCCAGCGCCCGCGGCGTGGTGGTGTCGCGGTCGTCGCCGGGCTCGAAGCGGTTGAGCGTCGGCTCGGTGCGCCGCGGGTCGGTCACCCGGTCGCCCAGCCCGCGCAGGGCGCGACGCAGGCCGTCGGGCCCGCCGATCGCCTCGAGCACGATGTTGCCGGCGGTGTTGTCGCTGACCCGCACGGCGGCCTCGGCGGCGGCGCCGAGGGTGAGGCCGCGCCCCACCCGCTGCTCGACCACGGGGGAGTAGTCGACCAGGTCGGTGCGGCACACCGGCACGACCCGCTCGAGCTCGGAGGGCGTCGTGCGGTCGAGCAGCACCGCGGCGGCCAGCGCCTTGACGGTCGAGGCGTAGGGGAAGCGCTCGTCGCCGCGGTGGGCCAGGGTCTCACCGGTGGCCGTGTCGATGGCCACGACGCCGACCCGGGCGGCGTACCGCTCCTCGAGGGCGGCGAACGCGGCTCGCCCGGTGGCCGGCTGCTGCGGGTCGACCGAGGAGGTGGCCCCGGGGCCGCCCGAGGGTCCGCTGCTGCGTGCAGGGGCGTCGTCGCCCCCCGCGCCGGAGCCGCAGCCGGCGGTCAGCACGAGGGCGAGGAGACCCGCCGCGGGGGTCAGGCGGCGGCGGGGGCGGTCGGACAGGGGCGGGAGGGCACGCGTCACCCCTCCTGCCTACCAGCCCCGGCCAGACGCCTACAGTCGGCGCAGTGGGGGACCTGTCGCTGACCGTGATCGCGCTCCTCGCCCTCGCGGCGGTCTCGGCGGGCTTCGTGGACGCCGTGGTGGGAGGCGGCGGTCTGATCCAGCTGCCGGCGCTGCTGCTCGGCCTGCCGGGCGCCTCGCCGGTGCAGGTGCTGGCGACCAACAAGCTGGCCTCGATCTGCGGCACCAGCACGAGCGCGGTGACCTTCTACCGCCGCGTGCGCCCCGACCCGCGGACCTTCCTGCCGCTCATGCTGGCCGCCTTCGTCGGCTCCGCGCTGGGCGCACTGGTCGCCTCGCAGGTGCCCCGCGGGGCCCTCGAGCCGATCGTGCTCGTCGCCCTGGTGGTGGTGGGGGCCTACGTGCTGCTCAAGCCCAGCCTCGGCGAGGTCACCGCGCTGCGCTTCGCCGGCCACCACCACACCACCGCCGCGCTCGGCGTCGGGGTGCTCGTCGGCTTCTACGACGGGGCGCTCGGCCCGGGCACCGGCAGCTTCTTCGTCTTCGCCCTCGTCGGCCTGCTCGGCTACGGCTTCCTCGCCGCCTCCGCTCAGGCGAAGATGGCCAACTGGGCCACCAACCTCGCCGCGCTGTGCGTCTTCGTGCCCCAGGGCGCCGTGCTGTGGCAGATAGGGCTGCTCATGGGCGTCTGCAACGTGCTCGGGGCCTACGTCGGCGCGCGCACGGCGGTCGCGCGCGGCGCCGCCTTCGTGCGGGTCTTCTTCCTGCTCGTGGTCTCGGCCTTCGTGGTGCGCCTCGGCGGCGGCGTGCTCGGGGTGTGGTGAGCCCGTGAGCGCCCAGGCCTACGTGACGGTGCGCGGCTCGGTCGCGGTCGAGACCGAGGTGAGGCGCTCGCGCTTCCTCTGCGTTGTGGAGCGGGTCGGGGGCGGGGCCGCGGAGGAGGCCGCCCGGGCCGTGGTCGAGCGGCAGCGGCGGGCCCACCACGACGCGCGGCACCACTGCTCCGCCTTCGTGCTCGGCCCGCCACCGCAGCCGGTGGAGCGCTCCTCCGACGACGGCGAGCCCGCCGGCACGGCCGGCGCCCCGATGCTCGAGGTGCTGCGCGGGGCCGGCCTCAGCGACGTCGTCGCGGTGGTGACGCGCTGGTTCGGCGGCACGCTGCTGGGCGCCGGCGGCCTGGTGCGCGCCTACGGCGACGCCGTGCGCGCCGCGCTCGACGAGACCGACGTCGTGCGCCGCTCGCTGCTCGTCGAGCTCGAGGTCGACGTGCCCCACGCCGACGCGGGCCGGATCGAGGGCGAGCTGCGGGCGCGCGGCACCCGCGTCCTCGGGGCGACGTACGCCGGGGCCGTCACCCTGCGCCTGGGGGTGGCCCCCGAGCGCGAGCCGGCCCTCCACGCCACGCTGGCCGAGCTGAGCTCCGGGGCGCTCGCGGCCCGCGAGGTCGGTCGCCGCTGGGTCGACGCCTGACCCCGGCCGCGGGCAGCGCCTAGGCTCGGGGCATGAGCATCCCCGTGGAGATCGCCGACCTGGCCGCCGCGCTGGAGGACTTCGGCGCGGGCTACCTGCTGACCGTCTCCACCTCGGCCGGGGTGAAGGCCGTGACGGTCGAGCCGACCCTCGAGGGCGGCACGCTGCTCGTGCGTGCCCCCGGGCGCGGCACGCTGGCCAACCTCGCGGCCCACGAGGCGGTCACCGTGCTCTTCCCGCCCCGCGAGCCGCGCGGCCACACCCTGCTCGTCGACGGCACCGCCACGGCCTGCGGCGACACGGGCGAGGACGTGAGGGTCGAGCCCACCGGCGCGGTGCTGCACCGCCCGGCCGACCACGCCGACGGGCCGCCCGCCGCGGGGGCCGGCGGCTGCGGCCACGACTGCACACCGGTCACCTGAGCGCTCACCTGAGCGGTCACGTGAGCGCCGGGCAGGACGCCCGGGCAGGATGACCGAGTGACCGAGCAGCCCTCCGCCGCGCCCGACCCCGCCATCCGTCCCGCGACCGAGGCCGACTGGCCGCGCGTGTGGACCTTCTTCGAGCAGATCGTGCGGGCCGGGGAGACCTACGCCTACCCCGAGGACCTCACCTGCGAGGAGGCCCGTGCCCTGTGGACCGGCGGCCCGGGCGCGGTGGTGGTGCTCGAGGAGGACGGCGAGGTGCTCGGCAGCGCCAGGATGGGCCCCAACCGGCCCGGGCGGGGCGCCCACGTCGGCACGGCGTCGTTCATGGTCTCCGAGCGGGCCCGCGGGCGCGGCGTCGGGCGGCGGCTGGGCGAGCACGTGGTGCGGTGGCACCGCGAGCAGGGATTCCGCGCCATCCAGTTCAACGCGGTGGTCGAGACCAACACCGCCGCCGTCGCGCTGTGGCGCTCGCTGGGCTTCACCGTCGTCGGCACCGTGCCGGAGGCCTTCGACTCCCGCGCCCACGGCCTGGTCGGGCTCCACGTGATGCACCTGCCGCTGACGGGCCCCACGCCCTAGCGGCGCCGGCGGGTCAGGTCGCGGCGCCGGCGGGGCCCGGGTCGTGCCCGCGGACCTCCGCGGTGAGGCAGGAGGCGAGCAGCGCCAGCCCGGCGAGCAGCCCCGCGACCGGCGCTGCGTCCCCGACGCCCAGGCCCGCCGCCACCGCGCCGGCGCCGCCGACCAGCACCAGCAGGCCGCCGAGCCGGGTGAAGACGGGGGCGCCGAAGGCGCGTGCGAAGGGCAGGAAGTGGGCGCCGACGACGAGCACCACCCAGGGCAGCACCACCGCCTCGAGGTCGAGGGCCACCCAAGCGCGCGCACCGACGACGATCGCGACCGCCATCAGCGTGACGCTCCAGCCGTAGGTGCGCACCGCGCTGCGCGGGGGTGCCGCGCCCCCACCGCCGCGACCGCGTCGGGCGACCAGCGCCGCACCCACGGTCAGGACGAGCAGGGCCACCGCCGCGGCCCGCAGCCACGTGGTGGCGGCCAGGTCGCCGGCGGCGTTCCAGACGAAGAGCGCGCCACCTGCGGCTCCGACCACGCTCCCGAGAGATCGACCGTCCACCGGGCCACCCCATCACACCCGGCTCAGCCCTCCGCGAAGCCCGGCATCGACTCGGTGAGGATCTCGCGGAAGGGCACCTCGGCCTCGAGCTGGCTGAGGATCCCGATCGCGCCCAGCCAGGTGCGGTGGATGAGGAGGTAGGACGGGGGCAGGTTGATCTTGATGGCGACGGTGAAGGAGGGGTCGCGAGGGTTGTTGATCCGCTGGAACTGCTCCTGCATCCACGCGCGGGTGAAGCGGAAGCGCTCGGTCTTGGTCGGCTCGACGAAGGGCGCGAGGTAGTCGAGCAGCTGCTGGGGGTCGAGGCTGACCTTGTCGCGCACGAAGCCCTCGCCCCGCAGCCCCTCCATGAGGGCGTCGGCGTCGCCGGTGGCGGCGACGCGGATGAGCCGGCCGGTGGCCTCGGGCAGGCGCCCCTCGGGGAGCCGGGCCACGGCGCCGAAGTCGAGCACGCCCATGCCGCCCGGCTCGTCGTCGCGGCGCGGCAGGATGCGGAAGTTGCCGGGGTGGGGGTCGGCGTGGAGCATGCCCGTGCGCGCCGGTCCGGCCACGAGGAAGCGCACGAAGAGCTCGCCGTAGTGGTCGCGCTCGGCCTGGGTGCCCTCGGCGATCACCTTGGCCAGCGAGGAGGTCGACTCGAGCCACTCGGTGACCAGGGTGGTGTCGCCGGCGGCCACCACGTCGGGCACGAGGATGTCGGGGTCGTCGCGGAACGCGGCTGCGAAGGCCCGCTGGGCCTCGGCCTCGAGGCGGTAGTCGAGCTCCTCCTCGGTGCGGGCCTGCATCTCCTCGATGAGCGGCTTGACGTCGAGACCGGGCACCATCGGCCCGATGGTGCGGGCCAGGCGGGAGAGCTGCTTGAGGTCGGAGCGCAGGGCGTCCCCGGCGCCGGGGTACTGCACCTTCACCGCGACGTCGCGCCCGTCGTGCCACCGGCCCTTGTGCACCTGGCCGATGGAGGCGGCCGCCGTCGGGCCGCCGTCGAGCCAGGTCAGCTGGCTGCGCCAGGTCGGGCCGAGGTCGGAGGCGATGGTGTCGCGCACGGTCTGGGTCGGCATGGGGGGCGCGGAGTCCTGGAGCTTGGTCAGCTCGGCGCGGTAGGGGCCGGCGAGCTCCTCGGGCAGGGCGGCCTCGAGCACCGAGAGCGCCTGGCCGAACTTCATGGCCCCGCCCTTGAGCTCGCCCAGGGTGCGGAAGACCTGCTCGGCCGTGCGTTGCTGGATGTCGGACATGACGGTCTCGGCGGGTCTGCCGCCGATCCGCTTGCCGAAGCCGAGCGCGCTGCGCCCGGCGTATCCCAGCGGCAGGGCCGCGAGGCGGGCCGTGCGCGCTGCTGCCTTGCGGGGGAGTTCGGGCATGGCCCCATCCTCCCCGAGCAGTCCTAATCCGGGCCGAGCGCGACCGCCGTCCCGGAGCCGGGGCCGGGGTCCGCGCCGGCGGGCGCAGGCTCCTTGAGCTCCACGAAGAGCACCCGGGTGTCGGTCTCGCCGATGTTCTCCCCGAGGTGCTCCTGCGCCGGGAGCCACACCGCCGCGCCGGCCGGCAGCTCCACGTCGACCTCGGACTGCCCGCCCACCAGGCGCCGACGGAAGGACGACAGCGTCCACATCACCGAGTCGGGGTGGCGGTGGACCACCGTGCGGACGCCGGGGACGTCCTCGTAGAGCAGCACGCGCACGCGCTCGTTCTCCATGACCACGCGGTAGTGCTCGGGGTTGGAGGCGACGCAGTCGAGGGCCATGGCCCCGAGCCTCGACCCGGCGGGCGGGTCCGGCCAGGGTCGGAGGTCCCGCGCCCGGGCGAACGAGCCCGCGTGCTCAGGCGCCGGGGCGCGGCGCCCCCGAGGCTGGGGCGATGAGCTACTCCTTCATCCTCCTGCGCACCGCCCTCCAGGTCTTCGGGCTGCTGATCACGCTCGGGCTGGCCACGGCCGGGTCGGCGCTGCTCGGCTTCGGTGTCATGACCGCGTGCACGTCGACGACGCCGTCGTGCGGTCTGACCGACGCCGTGCTCGTCGTCGGCTGGCTGCTCCAGGGGGCGCTGCTCCTGGTGGCGGCCGCGCTCTGCGTCGGCCCGGTCGTACGCCGCCTGCGCCCGGTCACCCACCTGGCCCTGGCCGCGGCCGTGCCGCTCACCGCGCTGCTGGTGCTCGCGGGCACCGGCTGGGTGGCCGAGCGCTCCTACTGCCTGCCGTGGCACGACTCGGCGCGCCCCGACGACTACTGCGAGGTGACCCTCTAGGCCCGGCGCGGGGTGGCCCGGCGCAGCGCGGGCAGCAGGGCGAGGGCGAGCAGCCCGCCGCCCAGCGAGAGCGTCGCGAAGCTGCTGGCGCTCACCACCAGGCCCGACAGCACGCCGCCGGTGGCACCGGCCAGGGCGACCAGCACGTCGATCGCGCCCTGCACGCGGGGCCGGGTGGCGGGCTCGGTGGCGTCGACCACGAGGGCCGTGCCGGCGATGAGGCCGAGGTTCCAGCCCAGGCCGAGCAGCACCAGGGCCAGGGTGGTGAGCACGAGCGAGTCGCCGGGCGCGAGGGCCGCGGTGACCCCGGAGGCCAGCAGCACCGCGCCGGCGAGCACCGCCACCGGTGTGCGGCCCCACCGGTCGACCAGCCGGCCGGTGAGCGGGGAGGGCAGGTACATCGCGGCGATGTGCAGGCTGATCACGAGGCCGACGTCGGCCAGGTCGTGGCCGTGCTCGCGCATGTGGACCGGCGTCATCGTCATGATCGCCACCATCGTGACCTGGGTGAGCACCATGACGGTGGCGCCGACGTGGGCGCCGGGCCGGGTGCCGGGCCGGGTGCCGGGCCGGGTGTCGCGCCGGGTGCCGGGGGAGACCGGCGCACCGGCCGCGGTCGGTGCGGGCGCGGTGTCGAGGCGCCGGGCGAGCAGCAACGGGTCGGGCCGCAGCAGGGCGAGCAGCACGACCCCGGCCGCGGAGTAGGCCACCGCGGCCAGCAGGAACGGCCCGGCCAGGGCGGGCAGACCGAGCCCGACCGCGAGGCGGCCCAGCGGGCCGACGAGGTTGGGCCCGGCGACGGCGCCGACCGTGGTGGCCACCAGCGCGGTGCTGATCGCGCGGCCGCGCTCGGCGGGGGAGGCCAGGTCGGTGCCGGCGTACCTCGCCTGGAGGTTGGTGGCCGTGCCGGCGCCGTAGACCAGCAGGGCCGGGAGCAGCAGCACGACGCTGTCGAGGGCGGCGGCCACGACGATGCCCGCCGCTCCCGCCCCGCCGGCCAGGAAGCCCGCGGCGAGCCCGACCCGGCGCCCGAGCCGCTGGCTGGTGCGCCCCACGACGTACGCCGCGAGCGCCGAGCCGAGCGTGAAGAGCGCGACGGGCAGCCCGGCCAGACCGTCGGAGCCGAGCATCTGCTGGGCCAGCAGCGCCCCGACCGTGACACCCGCGGCCAGCCCGGCCCCGCCCAGCACCTGGCCGGCCACGACCACGCGCATCGTGTGCCGCTGGACGCGCAGGCGCTCGGCCTCGCCGACCGAGGCGGTCCCGGCGGTCCCGGCGGTGGGTGCGGTCACGTCGGCCTCCTGGGCGGCGGTGGGGTGGCCCCCGGAACCTAGCCGGGCCCGGAGGACCTGTCGTCGCCGAGGTCCTCGGCGAGGTCGTCGGGCAGGTGCTCGGTGGCGAAGCCCACCTCGACGCGCTGGAAGCCCTTGAGCTGCTGGGCCTTGGCCAGGTCGGTGTAGGAGCGCACGTCGCCCTCGGTGAGGGTGACGTTGTCGGTGAAGGGCGTCAGCAGGGTGCGCGGGTGGAGGCGGTCGACGAGCACGACGTTGAGCTCCAGGCAGAGCACCAGCATCACGCTGGTGAGGTAGAGGAAGCCGAGCAGACCCAGCACGACGGCGAAGACGCCGTTGGTGGCGCTGGCGCCGCCGCTCGAAGCGCCGACCAGCGCGACCCCGGCGTACTGGAGCCCGAGCCAGGCCACTGCCGCCACGCAGGCCCCGGGCAGGACGTCGCGCCGCTCCAGCTCACGGGTCGTGGCGAAGCGGAAGACGAAGGAGAAGGCGGCGGCGTGGATGAGCAGGGTGCCGACGAGGATCGCCACCGACGAGAGCGGGCCGAGCACGTCGATCGCGCCCACGATCCCGGCGACGGCCGTGGTGGCGAGCACGTCGGCCCCGATCACGCCGAGCAGCACCAGGCTGCGGCCGCGGGCGGCGATGGGGTTCGGACGCTGGTTGCGCGGCACGGTCCAGGCGTTGTTGACGGCGTTCTGCACCGCCTGGCCCACGCCCATCGCGCCGTAGAGCGCGCCGCCGAGACCGACGACGATGCCGGTCGCGCCGCCGCCGAGGCCCTCGGGGCGCTGGAGGTCGTCACCGACCGCCGGCAGCTGCGCCAGCGCGGAGTCGAGCAGCCGCTCCTGGAGGTCGGGGTGGCCGACGAGCACGAAGCCGAGGATCGTCGAGGCCAGGAGCAGCAGCGGGAAGAGCGAGACGAAGGCGTAGTAGGTGATCTGCGCCGACAGGCTCCCGCCCGCGTCGTCGACGTACTTGTAGACCACCGCCAGGGGCAGGCCCACGGCCTTGTGGCGCTGCTGGAAGCGGTCGACCCGGGAGACCAGGCCCTCGTCCTCGGTGTGCTCGGGGCGGATGTCAGTGCTCGGCACGCAGGGCCTCCATCCGGGCCAGGACGGCCTCGAGGGCGTCGTCGAACTCGTCGGCGTCGTGGTCCTCGGCCAGGCTGGCGCCGAGGCGGTCGAGCACGGGGCGGCGACCCCGGGCCGCGGGGTCGCCGGGCGCCCCGGGGGAGTCGGGGCCACCTGCGTGCAGCGAGGCCTCGAGCAGCAGGTGGCCGAGCACGCAGGTCACGAACGCACGGTACGCCGCCACCGCGGCCGCGTCGTCGAACCCGCCGTCGACGAGCACGACCAGCACCTCCTCGACCCAGTCGACGTCGCCCAGCGGCGGGCGCAGCCCCGGCGCCGCCGCGGGGGCCGTCGCCAGGGCGGCGAAGGCCTCCGGGCGGGCCAGCGCGACGCGGCGCAGGTCGTGGGCCAGCCGCTGCAGGTGGTCCTGCCAGCAGCGCGCCGCGCCCGGGTCGGCGCGGCGCTCCGCGCGCAGCCGATCGAGGAGGTGGTGCAGGTCGTCCACGGGTGTCCTTGCCGTTCGTTCCGGTTGAGGCGGCCCTGGCTCCATCCTGGAGCGCACGCAGGGACTTACAGCGTAAATCCGCTCAGCGCGCCGGGCCGCGGTCGGGTCAGTGCCGCGCGTCGCCCTCGATGTCGACCCCGGCGTGGCGGTCGCCGGTGGCGCCGGCGTAGGCGAGACCGGCCAGTGCGGCCCCGACGAGGGGCGCGACGACGAAGAGCCACGACTGGCCGAGGGCGGCGGTGTCGAACCAGGCCACGCCCAGGGTGCGGGCGGGGTTGACCGAGGTGTTGGTCACCGGGATCGAGACCAGGTGCACCAGCGTCAGGGTGAGGCCGATGGCCAGGGGGCCGAAGCCGGCGGGCGCGCGACGGTCGGTGACGCCGAGGATGACGAAGACGAAGACGGCGGTGAGCACGACCTCGGTGACCGCGGCGGCGAGCAGGGTGTAGCCGGCCGGCGACAGGTCGCCGTAGCCGTTGGTGGCGAAGCCGTCGGCGGTGGTGAAGCCCTCGCGGCCCGAGGCGATGACGTAGAGCAGGCCGCCCGCGACGCTCGCTCCGACCAGCTGGGCGCCGACGTAGGCCGGCACGTCGCGCCACGCGAAGCGGCGGGCGACGGCGAGGCCCAGGCTGACGGCGGGGTTGAAGTGGCCGCCCGAGACGTGACCCACGGCGTAGGCCATGGTGAGCACGGCCAGGCCGAAGGCCAGCGCGACGCCGAGGTAGCCGACCTCGTCACCGGCCAGGACGGCGGTGCCGCAACCGGCCAGCACGAGCCAGAAGGTGCCGACGGTCTCGGCGGCCAGGCGCACGGGCAGCGGCGGCGGCGCCGGTGCGGGAGAGGTGCGCGGACGGGCCGGGGTGGTGGTCGAGCGGGACATCGGGTCGTGCCTCCTGGTCGTGACGCGCGGTGGCGTCGGTCGGTGGTTGGGTGGCGCCCCGGCGGTCCGGGGCGCGACAGGCGGCCCTCGCACGACACGGACCGGTCGCGGGAGAGCCGCCTGCAGGGCGTGAGGAGTCCGGTGCGGGGGAGCGTCACGCGGCGCGCCGGTCGTCGACCGGCCCCCGGGGGCCTGGGGCCCGGGTCAGCCCTTGAAGACGTCCTTGACGTCCTCGCCGGTCTTCTTGGCCGAGGCCTTGGCCTGGTCGGCCTTGCCCTCCGCCTTCAGCGAGTCGTTGCCGGTGACGTCCCCGACGACCTCCTTGGCCTTGCCGAGAGCGTCCTCAGCGGCGTTCTTGGCCTTGTCAGCGATACCCATGATGGTTCCTCCTCGGTGTGGTGGGTCGTTCGTGGATGCGAACACCAGGTAGTCGCACCGACCTGCGCGATCGTCACGCGCGGCCGGGATGATCTGGATCACGCCGGGGGGTCGGCGGTGTGTAGCCTCCCCCCATGCCGGGGCCCCCCCGTCGCGCCGCGACGATCTACGACGTCGCCCGCGAGGCGGCGGTGAGCATCTCGACGGTGTCCAACGTGCTCAACAAGCCCGAGCGGGTGGCGAGGCCCACCCGCGAGCGGGTCCTCGCGGTCGCCGACGAGCTGGGCTACGTGCCGAAGTCGAGCGCGGCGCACCTGGCCCGCAAGCGGGTCGGGCGGATCGGGGTCGTCGCTCCCTTCACCGCCTACCCGTCCTACCTCCAGCGGCTCACCGGGATCCTCCGCGGCGCCTCCGGCCAGCAGCTGGAGGTCGGGGTCTTCGACCACGAGTCGGCGGCCACGGCCGCGACGCCGCTGCTGGCGAGCATCCCCGTGCGCGGTGCGGTCGACGGGCTGATCGTCATGGGCTCCTCGATCGAGCAGGTCGTCGAGGAGCGGCTGCTGGCCCACGGGGTGCCGGTGGTCGTGGTCGACGCCGACAGCGGCGCCTTCAGCGTGGTGACCATCGACGACTTCGGCGCCGGTCGCACCGCCGCGCAGCACCTGCTCGACCTCGGCCACCGCCGGCTCGGCTACGTGCTGGAGCGGCAGGAGGCGGAGTACGAGTCGCAGGCGCGACGTCGGCTCGGAGGCTTCCGCGAGGCGGTGGCCGAGGTGCCCGGGGCCACCCTCGAGGTGGTCTCCTGCCTCGGCACCGCGGCGGCCGCGGAGCAGGTCGCGGCCGGGATGCTGGCCGGGGGACCGGGCGGGCGGCCGACGGCGGTGATGGCCCACTTCGACGACCTCGCGCTCGGCGTCGTGCGGGCCGCGCGGGCGCTCGCGCTGCGGGTGCCCGACGACGTGAGCGTGCTCGGCTTCGACGACGGGCCGGTCGCCGACGCCGCCGACCTGTCCACGGTGCACCAGCCCTTCGAGGAGTCCGGGGAGGTCGCCGTACGGCTCCTGCTGCAGGCGATGGCGGCGGCCGTCGCCGGGGGAGCCGCCCCGCAGCGCCAGACCTCGGTGCTCGACTGCTCGCTGGTGCAGCGCGCATCCACCGCCGCCCCGTGAGGGGGCGCCGCGTCCTCGGAGCGGCCAGCGAGGGTCCGCACAGCGGCTGGATCGTTCCATAAAAGTGCTTTACAAGAAGTTGTTGACGCGCGTGACGGACGCCACTTAGGTTGGCGCCGTCGCGGACTCGGGTCCCACCCGCGGCACCCCGATCGAAGGAGCACCCGTGACCAGGACGACCGTCCGCTTCCCCGCCCGGCTCACCGGCCTCGTGGCGACCCTCTCCGTGCTGGCCGTGGCCGGCTGCGGCGCGCCGGGGTCGGGCAACGAGACCGCGACCCAGGACCCCGACCGCGAGGTGGGCACCGAGCTCACCGACGAGGACGTGACCCTGGACCTCTACCTCGAGACCGGCTTCCCGCTGGTCGAGGAGCTGAGCGAGGAGTTCACCCGCCAGCACCCCAACATCACCTTCGACATCCGCAGCGACCAGTTCGCCGCGCTGACCGAGAACGCCCCGCGCGTCATGGCCAGCGACGACGCCCCCGACCTCATCCGCCTGCCCACGATCGTCGACGCGGCCAAGGACGGGCTGCTGCTCGACCTCGACCCCTACTACGACGCCTTCGGCTGGGACGAGTTCCCCGAGTCGCAGCTCGAGCAGCTCCGGGTCGACGACGACGGCACCCGCGGCAGCGGCTCGCTCTACGCCATGGGCGTGGGCTACTCGGTGACGGGCGTCTACTACAACACCCGCATCGCCGAGGAGATCGGGCTCGAGGAGCCGCCGGCCACCATCGACGAGCTCGAGGACGCCATGGCCGAGGCCAAGGCCGCCGGCGAGCAGCCGATCGTGCAGTTCAACGACATCGGCGGCGTGGCCTTCCCCTTCCAGGCCCTGCTGAACCAGATGGGCGACCCGGCCGAGGTGGCCGCGTGGACCTACCAGAAGCCCGGCGCCACCATCGACACCCCGGCCGCCGTCGAGGCGGCCGACTACATCGGGCGCTGGGCCGAGGAGGGCTACTTCCCCTCCGACGCCAACAGCCTCGACTACACCACGATGATGGGCCGCTTCGTCGACGGCGAGGGCCTGTTCATGTTCAACGGCGACTGGGAGTCGGCCAACCTCGACTCCTCGATGGGCGAGGACGTCGGCTTCTTCCTCATGCCCCCCGTCGAGGAGGGCAACGCCCCGGTCGCGATGGGCGCCCCCAACACCTACGCGATCCCGGCCAAGGCCGAGCACGCCGACGAGATGGCCTACTTCCTGAACTGGGTCCACACCGACGAGACCGCCCGCGAGATCGTCGTCGAGCAGGGCGGTGCCGCCCCCGGCGGGCCCGCCTCGCTGCCGCTGCCCGAGGTCGACCCCGACTCGCTGATCGCCCAGACCCTCGCCGGCGCCCAGACCATCGGGGAGTCGGGGGTGCTGGTGGACTTCATCGCCAACGCCACCTCCGGCATCTACGCCAACTCGATCCGCCCGGAGCTCCAGTCGCTCCTCGACGGCCGCACCAGCGGCGCCGACGTCCCCCCGGCGCTCCAGGCGACCTACGAGGACGAGCTGTCGTCGTGAGCGTCTCCGCAGCTCCCGTGGCGGCTGGGGAGGCCCTGACCTCCCCGGCCGCCACGGGCCGCGCACCCCGGCGCGGTCCCCGCCCCGGCGGCCTGCGCCGGTGGGGCCACCTGGCCTTCGTCGCGCCGGCCCTGGCCTTCTACGGCTACTTCGTGCTCTTCCCGCTCGGCACCTCGGTGCAGTACTCGCTCTACGACTGGAACGGCATCGGCCCCGCCACGTGGGTGGGTGCGGAGAACTACCGTCGGGTGCTCACCGACCCCGACCAGCTAGAGACGCTGCTGCACGCCTTCGAGCTGATCCTGTTCTTCACCGTCGTGCCCGTCGTGCTCGGCCTGGTCGCGGCCTCGCTGATGCACGGGCTGCGACCGGGTCCCTTCGCGACCGTCTCGCGCACCGTGCTCTTCATCCCGCAGGTCATCCCGCTGGTGGCCGCCGGCATCGTGTGGGACTGGGTCTACTCCAGCGACGGCATCGCCAACGAGGTGCTCCGCGCGATCGGGCTCGGCGACGTCGCCCGGCCCTGGCTGGCCGACTTCGAGACCGCGCTGCCCGCGGTGGGGCTCATCGGCTCCTGGGTGATGCTCGGCCTGTGCACCCTGCTGCTGCTCACCGGCATCAGCAAGATCGACCCCTCGCTGTACGAGGCGGCCCGCATCGACGGGGCCGGGCGGCTCAGCGAGCTGCGCCACGTCACCCTGCCCGGTCTGCGCCGCGAGCTGGGCGTCTGCGTCACGGTCACGATGATCGCGGCGCTGGCCAGCTTCGACATCATCTACATCTCGACCCAGGGCGGTCCCGGCCGCTCCACGATGGTGCCCGGGGTGGAGATCTACCGCCTCGCCTTCACCGAGCGCGAGATCGGCCAGGCCTCGGCCATGGCCGTCGTGCTCATGGTGCTGGTGCTCGTCACGATCGTCCCCGTCCAGCGACTGACCCAGAGGGCCGACCAGTGACCGCGACCCGCCGTGCCGACCTCGCCGGACGGGGCCTCCTCGTCGTCTTCATGGTGCTGACCCTCGTGCCCTTCGCCAGCCTGCTGCTCACCGCGCTCCAGCCGCAGGGCAGCATCCCCACCGGGCTCAGCTGGCCCGCCGACCCGCAGTGGCACAACTTCGTCGACGCCTACCGCGTCGCCGACCTCACCCCGCTGCTGGTCTCGAGCATGCTCATCGTGGCCGGCGTCGTGCCCGCTGCGCTGGTGCTGGCCAGCCTGGCCGGCTACGGGCTGGCCTCGCTCAAGGTGCCCGGCGCGTCGTGGATCTTCCTGCTCTTCGTGCTCGGGCTCACCATCCCGTTCGAGTCGCTCATCACGCCGCTCTACTACCAGATCGAGGCGCTCGGGCTGCTCAACACCCGCGCCGCGCTCGTGCTGCCGCTCATCGCGCTCTACATGCCCTTCGCGGTCTTCTGGATGCGGGCACACTTCCTCACCGTGCCGGTCGAGCTCTCCGAGGCGGCCTACGTCGACGGCGCCGGGGCCTGGCGCACCTTCCGCCACATCCACCTGCCGCTGGCCGTGCCGGCCCTGTCGTCGCTGGCGATCCTGCTCTTCCTGTGGACCTGGAACCAGTTCATCCTCGCCATCGTCCTGGTCAGCGACCCCAGCAAGCGCACGATGGCCGGCGCGCTCGGCGCCTTCCAGGGCCAGTACGGCACCGACATCGTGCTGCTCTCCGCCGGCTCGCTGCTCATCCTGGCGCCCACCGTCGCGGTCTTCGTGCTCTTCCAGCGCCAGTTCTCCCGCGCGCTGCTCCAGGGCGCCGTCAAGGGCTGACCGCCCGCCGCTGCGCGCCCCTCCCGTCCACGCCCGTCCGCGCCCGTTCCCGACCCCTCGAGGACCACCGTGCCCCAGTACGACCTTCCCGCCGCCGAGCTCGCCGCCTACCGCGGCAGCGTCACCGAGCCCACCGGCCTCGCCGCCTTCTGGGAGGAGACCCTCCAGGCCTCCCGCGCGCGCGCCCGCGCTCCCCGGGTCGAGCCCGTCGACGCCCGCCTGCCCCTGGTCGAGGTGAGCGACGTGACCCTCAGCGGCTACGACGGCGAGCCCGTGCGGGCGTGGTACCGCCGCCCCGCCGGGGTGGGCGGCGACCTCCCGCTGGTCATCCGCTACCAGGGCTACACCGGCGGCCGCGGCCTGCCCCACCAGGTGCCGCACTGGACGCTGGCGGGCTACGCCACCCTCGACGTCGACAGCCGCGGCCAGGGCTCCGGCGGCGGCTGGGTCGGCGACACCCCCGACCCCCACGGGCACGGACCGTCGTACCTCGGGGGCTTCATGACGCGGGGCCTGGAGGACCCGGCCCGGCACTACTACCGCCGGCTCTTCACCGACGCGGTGCTGGCGGTCGACGCCGGTGTCGCGCTGCCGGGCGTCGACCGCGACCGGGTCGTCGTCGCCGGCGTCAGCCAGGGCGGCGGCATCGCGCTGGCCGTCTCGGGCCTGCACGACGGACTGGCCGGCGTGCTCGCCGACGTGCCCTTCCTGTGCGACATGCCGCGCGGGGTGGCCATCGCCTCGACCGGCCCCTACCTCGAGGTGGCGGCCTTCCTCGCCTCCCACCGCGACGCCGCCGACCGCGCCTTCGCCACGCTCGCCCACTTCGACGCGGCGGTGCTGGGGCGCCGCGCGAGCGCGCCCGCGCTGATGTCGGTGGCGCTGATGGACACCGTCTGCCCGCCCTCCACCGTGCACGCGGCCCGCAACACCTACGGCGGGCCCAGCGAGCTGGTCGTCTACCCCTGGAACGACCACGAGGGCGGGCAGTTCCACCAGGAGGCGGCCCAGCTGGAGTGGCTGGCCAAGCTCCTCGGCGGCCCCACCCCCGGCCGGGCCTGAGCCGTGCCCGCGCGGGTCACCGTGGCCGACGTGGCCCGGGAGGCGCGGGTCTCGGTGGCCTCGGTCTCCCGGGCGCTCAACGACGCCCCGGGCGTCGGCGCCGCGACCCGCGACCACGTGCGCGCCGTCGCCCGACGGGTGGGCTACGAGCGCTTCGCCCCGGCCGCCGACCTGGCGCACGGAGCGGGCCGCGGCTCCGGGCCCGGGGCGGCCACGATGGCCGACGTCGCGGCCCGCGCCGGGGTCTCGCCCGCCACGGTCTCGCGCGCCCTCGCCGGCTCGCCCCGGGTCAGCGCCTCGACCCGCGCGCAGGTGGAGGCGGCCGCGCGGGAGCTCGGCTACACCGTCTGCACCGCCGCGGCCTCGACCGCCCGGGCCCGGTGAGCGCGGCGCCGGGGGCGACCGCGGCGTGCTAACTTCGCCGCGAGCCAGAACACATCTGACGATGTGCGGGAATCCGGTGAGAATCCGGAGCTGACGCGCAGCGGTGAGAGTGACTGGTGGGACGACGCACCACTGGGCCCGTGGCCTGGGAAGGTGTCCCACCGGGACGAACTCGAGTCCGAAGACCGGCTGGCTCGCCTGACCGATGCCGGCCCGCGCGACTCGGGTCCCCGACAGATGCGAGACCCGCTGTGGCCGTGACCCGTCCCGCCCCGCCGACCGCGCCCGCGCGCGCCGCCGACCCGCCCCCGCCCGGCGTACGACGCGGCCCGCGGCTCGCGCTGCACCTGGGCCTGCTGGCGGCCCTGGCCGTCTCGCTCGTGGTGGCCCTCGCGCTGGGCTCGGAGCGGCTGCCGGTGGGCGGGGTCGTCGACGTGGTGCGCGAGCGCGTTCTGCACGGGCGCCCGGGCCCCGACCCGGTGCTCGACGTCATCGTCTGGGAGCTGCGCGCCCCGCGCGTGCTGATGGCGGCGGTGGTCGGCGCCGGGCTCGCGCTGGCCGGCACGGCGATGCAGACCCTGGTGCGCAACCCGCTGGCCGACCCCTACCTGCTCGGGGTCTCGGCGGGTGCCGGCGTCGGGGCGACGGCGGTCATCGCCTTCGGTGCGCTCGCCGCGCTCGGGGCGTGGGCGCTGTCGGTGGGCGCCCTGCTCGGGGCGCTCGGCGCGGCGGTGCTCGTCTTCGGGGTCTCGCTGGCCCAGGGCGGCCTGACCCCGCTGCGGCTGGTGCTGACCGGGGTGGTGATGTCGTCGGCCTTCTCGTCGGTCTCCAGCCTCATGGTCTTCCTCGGCGAGGAGCCCCGCGCGACCGAGTCGGTGCTCTTCTGGCTGCTCGGCTCGCTCGCGGGCGCGACCTGGGCGCAGCTGGTGGCGCCCGCGGCGGCGGTGCTGGTGGCGGCGGTGCTCGTCGTCGGCGTGCACGGCTGGCTCGACGCGCTGGCCACCGGCGACGACACCGCCGCCGCGGTCGGCGTGCCGGTCGCGGCGCTGCGGATCGCGCTCTTCGTCCTCACCTCCGCCCTCGTCGGGGTGCTGGTGGCGGTCTCGGGGGGCATCGGCTTCGTCGGCCTCGTCGTGCCCCACCTGGCGCGCCTGGTCGTCGGCGGCGGCCACCGGGCGATGCTCCCGGTGGCCGCGCTCGGTGGCGCGGTCTTCCTGGTGTGGGTCGACGTGGTCGCCCGCACCGTCGTGAGCCCGCAGGAGATCCCGCTGAGCGTGGTCACCGGCCTCGTGGGCGCGCCGGTCTTCCTGCTGCTGCTCGGGCGCCGGCGCTACCACTTCGGGGGCGGGGCGTGAGCGGCCGGCCCGCACCGGCCCTGACGGCCCGGGCGCTGTCGTGCGCGGTCGGCGGGCGCGTCGTGCTGCGCGGTGTCGACCTCGACCTGGCACCCGGCAGCACCACCGCCGTGCTCGGCGTCAACGGCTCGGGGAAGACGACGCTGCTGCGCACGCTGGCGGGCCTGACGCGCCCCGAGACCGGGGCGGTGCTGGTCGGCGACCGCGAGGTCCACGACCTGCCGGCGCGCCGCCGGGCGCAGGTCGTGGCGTTCGTGGCGCAGGAGGAGAGCCCGCCGGCCGACATGACCGCGGGGGAGTTCGTGGCGCTGGGGCGCCTGCCCCACCACCGGCCGTGGGCGCGCGGCGACGGCGACCGGCCCCACGCCCGCGCCGCCCTCGCCGAGGTCGGGCTCGACGCCGCCCTCGACCGGCCCTGCGCCCAGCTCTCGGGCGGCGAGCGGCGGCGGGTCTGCCTGGCCCGCGGCCTGGTGCAGGACTGCGAGCTGCTCGTGCTCGACGAGCCGACCAACCACCTCGACGTCAGCCATCAGGTGGCGCTGCTCGCGCTGCTGCGCGCCTCCGGGCGCACCGTGCTGACCGCGCTGCACGACCTCGCGCTCGCCGCGGCCTACGCCGACCAGGTGGTCGTGCTCCACGAGGGCCGGGTCCACGCCGCGGGTGCACCGCACGACGTGCTCACCCGCGACGTCGTCGCCCGGGTCTTCGGCGTCGACGCCGCCCACCTCAGCGACTCGCGGGGTCGCCACCACCTCGTCGTCGGCCCCGGCCGCCACCTGCGCTGACCCGGCTCCCGCCGCGTCGGCCCACCGCCCTCCCGCCACCCTCCCGCCGCCCTCCCGTCGCTCCTCCCTCCCGAAGGCAGGTCCCCCGTGCACCGTCCCCTCCCCGTCCGTCCAATCCCGGTCCGTCTCCTCGCCGTCCGCCCTGTCTCCGCGCTCGCCGCCGTGGCGGTCCTGGCCCTGACGACGTCGTGCGGTGCCGGCCCCGCGACCGGCCCGGCGGCGGGCTCGCCGGGCGCGACCGGCGCCTCGCTCGTGCTCGAGAACTGCGGGGAGGAGCGCGCCTACCCCGACCCGGCCGAGCGGCTCTACGTCTACGACGGCGGCATGATCGCGATGGTGCTCGCCGTGGGCGCGGCCGACGCCGTCGCCGGCATCAGCGGGCTCCAGGACGACGCCGAGGCCCTGGCCCGGGTCTACGGCGAGGACGTCGTGGCCGACCTCCCGGTGGCCAGCGAGGACCGCCCCACGGTCGAGAACGTCCTGCTCCAGCGCCCCGACCTCATGCTCGCCGGCTGGAGCTACGGGTGGGACGAGGACGCCGGTCTGACCCCCGACGGGCTGGCCGAGCGCGGCATCGCGGCGTGGACCCTCACCGAGTCGTGCCGCCAGGGCGACGGCGAGAGCCGCGGCGTCGTCGACCCCTGGACCGCGCTGAGCACCGACCTGACCGCGCTGGGCCGCCTCACCGGGCACGAGGACGACGCGGCCGCCCGGGTCGCCGACGTCGAGGAGCGCCTGGCCCGGCTGCGGCAGGCGCCGCGGGCCGCGAAGACGCCCACCGTGTTCCTCTTCGACAGCGGCACCGCCTCGCCCTTCACCAGCGGCTCCTACGGCGGGCCGCAGGGCGTCATCGACGCGGCCGGTGCCCGCAACGCCACCGAGGACGTCGCCGACACCTGGACCACCGTCTCCTGGGAGCGGGTGGCGGCCGCCCGGCCCGACTACATCGCCTTCGTCGACTACCCCGGCCAGAGCTTCGAGCAGAAGGTCGCCGTGCTGCAGGCCAACCCCGCGACCCGCGACCTGCCCGCGGTGCGCGAGGAGCGCTTCCTCGACCTGCCCTACGCCGCCTGGGTCAGCAGCCCGCTGAACATCGACGCCGCCGAGCAGCTGCGCGCCGCCCTGGAGGAGGTCGACCTGCTGCCCGCCTCCGGCATCGAGCCCGCCCACGACCTGCGGCCCTGAGTCCCCGGCTCAGGGCGCGCGCAGGTGGGCGCGCTGGCCCTGGCGCCCGATGAGGCTGAGGAACTCCACCGGGCCGGCCGAGGTCGCCCCGAACCAGTGCGGCGTGCGGGTGTCGAACTCCACGGCCTCGCCGGGGCCCAGGCGCAGGTCGTGCTCGCCGAGCACGAGGCGCAGCGTGCCGTCGAGCACGTAGGCCCAGTCGTGGCCCTCGTGGGTGCGCAGGGTGGGGCGCGCGTCGTCGCGCCCGGTGGGTAGCACGAACTTGTAGGCCTGGATGCCGCCCGGGCGTCGGGTCAGTGCGATCACGCTGCCGCCGTCACCGGTCGCCACCGGGCGCAGGTGCACCCGGGGGTCGCCCGTGGCCGGGGCGTCGACGAGCTCGTCGAGGGTGACCCCGTGGGCGCGGGCCAGGGGCAGCAGCTGCTCGAGGGTGGGGCGGCGCAGCCCCGACTCGAGCCGCGACAGCGTGCTGGTGGACACGCCGGTCTCGTCGGCGAGCTCACCGAGCGTGAGGCCGCGGTGCTGGCGCAGGGCACGCAGCCGTGGGCCCACGGCGTCGAGGGTGCTCTCGGCCTGCTCCCGGGGATGGGTCACCGGGCCAGTTTGCCGTTCGGCAACAGTGATTGCCAGAGGTGGTCCGGTCCGTCATCGTCGGGAGCCACGGCCGCCGCGGTGGCGGCCACGGAGGGAGACCCGTGACGCACGCGTTCGACAAGGACTACTGGGAGGGCGTCTGGCGCGGCGACCGCGCCCTGGCCATGGCCGCCGGTGGGCCCCACCCCCACCTCGTGGCCGGTACCCGCGACCTCGAGCCCGGCACGGCGCTCGAGGCCGGCTGCGGCGCCGGGGTGGAGGCGGTGTGGCTGGCCGGCGCCGGCTGGCGGGTGACCGGCGCCGACATCGCCGCCGACGCGCTCGCCCGGGCCGCCGAGCGGGCCGACGCGGCCGGGGTCGCCGACCGGGTCCGGTGGGTCGAGGCCGACCTGTCGGTCTGGGAGCCCGAGGAGCGCTTCGACCTCGTCACCACCCACTACGCCCACCCGGCCACCCCGCAGCTGGACTTCTACGACCGTCTCGCCAGCTGGGTCGCCCCCGGCGGCACGCTGCTGCTGGTCGGTCACCTCCACGACGAGGGTCACCAGCACGGCTCCGGTCACGGGCACGGGCACGGGCACGGCGAGGAGGCGGGACCGCCGGCGGAGGCCTCGGTGCGCGCCGCCGACGTCGTGGCGCGGCTCGACCCGGCGCGGTGGGAGGTGGTCACGGCCACCGAGTCGCGCCGCACCGTCACCGTGCCCGACGGGCGGGAGGTGGCGGTGCACGACGCCGTCGTGCGTGCCCGGCGCCGCTGAGCGGCTCAGCCCAGCGCGCGGTAGAAGGCGAGGTGCTCCGCTGCGGCGCGCCGCCAGGTGAAGCCGTGGCTGTGGGCCCGGCCGCGGGCGGGGTCGGGCGGGGCGGCGAGGGCGTCGAGCAGGGCGGCGGCGATCGCGTCCGAGGTGCCGGCGTACGCGACGTGGTCGCCGAGCACCTCCCGCAGCACGGGCAGGTCGCGCGCCACGACGGGCACCCCGGCGGCGAGGGCCTCGAGCGGGGCCAGGCCGAAGCCCTCCTGGGTGGACACGAAGCCCAGGGCGGCGGCCTCGGCGACCAGGGAGGGCAGGGCGTCGTGGGCGACCACGCCGAGCACCTCGGGCTCCACGCCCAGCTCGGCCGCGCGGCGGTCGAAGGCGGCGCGGTAGTCGCGGTAGTCGAAGAGGGTCTCGCCGCCGGCGAGCACGAAGCGAAGGTCGGGCACCTCGCGCCGGGCCAGGGCGTAGGCCTCGAGCAGGTCGAGGGTGCCCTTGCGGGGCTCGATGCCGCCGAGGGCCAGCACGTAGCGACCGCACCGCCGTCGCCAGCGGGCGCGGCCCTCGGTGTCGCGCCCGCCGGCCTCGAAGCGGGCGGCGTCGACGCCGTTGGCGATGACGGTGGCCGGCAGGCCCCAGCCGGCCTCGACCTCCGCGGCGACGGCGGCCGAGACGCAGACGCGCGCGACCGGCTCGACCACGGCGCGCTCGTGGCAGGCGACCAGCTCGGGGGTGGTGAAGGTGTCGAGGTGGTGCACGGTGCGCACGCACGGCCCCGAGCGCATGGCGGCGTTGGCGCTGATGCAGTCCTGGGCGTGGACCACGTCGTAGGCGTCGCGCTCGGCGGCGAAGGCCCGGTCGAGGGTGTCGATCGAGCGCAGGATGCGGGGGCCGACCTCGTCGCCGAGGTCGGGGAAGGGCACCGCGTGCACGGTGACCGCCGGGTCGACGGGGCGGAAGAACGCGGTGTCACCCCCGCGGCCGAGGGTCCACAGGTGCACGTCGAGCCCGTCGAGGCCCGCCAGCGCCTCGGCCAGCGCGAGGGTGTGCACGACCCCGCCGCGGGGCTTGGTGGAGTAGGTCAGCAGGGCGATCCTCATGGGTGCCTCCCCGGGGCATAGGCCGAGCGGCTGAGCTCGTCGAGGTGGTGCAGCGTGCGGCGGGCCCGGGCGACCTCGCCGTCGACGTCGACCGTCGCGACGGCCAGCCCGCCCTTGGTCGAGGTGCGCGCGAGCACGTCGCCGCCCGGGCCCACCACCTTGGCCTGACCCAGGAAGCGCAGCGAGCCCAGGGAGCCGGTCTGGTTGGAGGAGGCCCAGACGACCTGGTTCTCCGCGGCCCGGGCGCAGTCGTAGAGGTCGAAGAGGCGGGCCTGCCGGTCGTGCACGAGCCGCTCGGCGCGGTCGGTCACCGAGGCGGGCCAGGCCGAGAGGCAGGCCAGGACACGTGCGCCGTCGAGCGCCATCGCGCGTGCCGCCTCGGGGAAGGTCTTGTCGTAGTCGATGAGCAGGCCGAGGCGACCGACCGGGGTGTCGAAGGCGCGGAAGGCGTCGCCGGGGACGTAGACGCGCGACTCGCCGGCCGGAAGGTGCACCTTGCGGTGGTGGCCGAGCACGCCGTCGCCGGTGAGGCAGACCGCGGCGTTGTAGATGCGTCCGCTGCCGTCGTCGGCGGCCTCGGCGTACCCCAGGCAGACCACCGTGTCGCCGGCGATCCGGGCCACCCGCCGCAGCTCCTCGGAGTCGGGGAGCAGCGCGGGCGGCGGGCCGGAGGGGGTGCGCAGGTCGTCGAGGTAGCCGCCGAGGGCGGCGTCGGGCAGCACGACGACGTCGCAGCCGGCCGCCCGCGCGTCCACGACGATGCCCTCGACCTTGGCCAGCGCGCGGTCGAGGTCGCGCCCGAAGTGCGCGGCGACGGCACCGATGGTGACCGGCACTAGGAGACCCGGCGCACCTGTGGCCGCGCCCCCACGGACTCGCGGATGGTGGCCGCCACGTGCTCGGCGTCGCGGGCGATCCCGAGGAAGCGTCCCGAGCCCCACGTGTGCAGCCAGGGCAGGCCGAGGAAGGACAGCCCCGGCACCGCCGTGACACCGCGGTGGTGGGTGGGGCGCCCGCTGCCGTCGAAGGCGCCGACGCCGACCCACCGGTAGTCGGGGCGGTAGCCGATGGCCCACACCACGCTGGTGACGCCGGCCGCGGCCAGGTCGAGCTCGAGCGGGTCGGCGTCGGGGGTCCACACGGGGGAGTAGCGCGAGGGCGGCGGGGCGTCGATCCCCTCGCGCTCGATCCAGCGGTCGATGTCGGCGCAGATGGAGTTGTAGGTCGCGTCCGCGGCGTCGAGCGCCGCGGTCAGCGTCGGGCGGAACTCCAGGCGTGTGCCGCGGCCGCCGGCCAGCAGGCCGTGGAGCCGCATGCCCTGCGAGGCCAGCAGGCGCAGGTCGAGGTCGCGGCCGCCGTCGCGCCCCGTCACGTAGTGGTTGGTCTTCTCCCGGGCCGCGAGGCCTCCGGGGTACTGCGCGACCGCGGTGTCGTAGAGGCCCATGTCGGCCAGCCAGGTCATGCAGTCGCGGCCGCGGTAGGTGCGCGCGACCCGCGGGGCGTCGCCGAGGGCGAGGTGCACCTGGCGGCCCTCGAGGTGGAGGTCCTCGGCGATCTGGGTGCCGGACTGGCCACTGCCGACGACGAGCACGCCGCCGTCGGGCAGGTCGGCCGCGCGCTTGTAGTGGGCCGACTCCAGCTGGGTGAGGCCCGGGTCGAGCGCCGCGGCCCAGGGCGGCACGATCGGCACGTGGTAGCCCCCGGTGGCCACGACCACGTGCTCCGCGCTCCAGGTGGTCTCCCCGTCGGGGCCGGTGCTCTCGAGCACGAAGCCGCCGGCCTCGCCCTGGCGCAGGGCGGTGACCCGTGTGTGCTCGCGCAGCGGCGGGTCGAAGGTGGCGGCGTAGCCCCCGAGCCAGGCCACGACCTCGTCGCGGGTCATGAACCCGTCGGGGTCGGGGCCGTCGTAGGCGTAGCCCGGCAGGCGGCAGTGCCAGTTGGGGGTGACCAGGGTGAAGTTGTCCCAGCGGGTGTCGGCCCACTCGTGGGCGGCCGTGGCGGCCTCGAGCACGACGTGGTCGATCCCGTCGCGGGTCAGGCACCAGCTCGTCGCGAGCCCGGCCTGGCCGCCGCCGACGACGGCGACGGTGGTGTGCACGGTGGTCATGGGCGCTCCGGGGTCGTGGGGCTGGTGGGTGCGGCGGCGGGCAGCGGGGGCCACATCCGCACGACCTCGACGAGGTCGTCGGGGCGGTGCGCGGCGGCTCGGCGCCGCACCAGCTCGGCGCTGGCGGCGGCCGAGGTGCAGGCGAAGCCGTAGCGCTGCCGCACGCGCTCGCCGGCCTCGGCGAGCGCGGTCGTGGCGCGGTGGGCGAAGTCGGCGACGGTGTAGCGGGCGCCGGGGGCGAGGTGGTCGTGCATGACCAGCGAGGGCGACCAGCAGTCCTGGAGGCTGCCGTCGGGCCAGCGCACCGAGACCGTCATCTCAGGCATGCGCCGCGACCCGCTCGTGCTCGACGTAGAGGTCGGGGCGCCGGTCGCGCAGGTGGAACATCGCGCGCCGGGCGGTGCCGAGCAGCTCCTCGACGTCGACCCGGGCGTAGGCGACGCCCTCGGTGGTGCCGGTGGCGGCGAGCACGTCGCCGCCGGGTCCGACGACCTTGGCCGAGCCGACGAAGCGCAGCGACCCGAAGGTGCCGGCCTGGTTGGAGGCCACCCAGAGGACCTGGTTCTCCAGCGCCCGGGCCTGGTCGAAGAGGTCGAAGCGCCGCTTCCAGCGGTCGTCGGCCAGGTCGCCGGCCGTGGCTGTGCGCGAGGCCGGCCAGGCCGAGATGCACACGACGGTCTCGGCGCCGTCGAGGGCCAGGCCGCGGGCCGCCTCGGGGAAGGCCTTGTCGTAGCAGATGAGGGCGCCGAGTCGCCCGACGGCGGTGTCGACGGCGCGGAAGACGTCGCCGGCCTCGTAGTAGAGACTCTCGCCGAGGGGCTGGTGCACCTTGCGGTGCACGCCGAGCACCCCCTCGCCGGAGACGATCGCGGCGCTGTTGAAGCGTCGGCCGCCGTCGGACTCGCAGAAGCCGACCACGAGCGTCATCTCGCGGGCGAGCGCGGCCACGCGGCGCAGCTCGGGTCCGTCGGCGTCGAGCACGGGTGGGAGCGAGTCGGGGGCGTCGGGGTGCGTGCCGTCGCGTCCCGAGCCGAGCACCGACAGGTAGCCGCCCAGGCAGGCCTCGGGCAGCGCCAGCAGCGACGTGCCGCGCTCGCGAGCCCGCGCCACCAGGTCGCCGACCTGGCGCAGGTTGTCGTCGAGGTCGCGCCCGAAGCCTGCGCTGACGGCCCCGACGGTGAGCGTGCCGGGCGTGCCGGGCGTGCCGGGCGTGCCGGGCGTGGTGGGCGTGGTGCTCATCGGGAGGACCCCATTCCGGTGACGGTGGAGGTGACGGCGTCGGTGACGACGCCGTCGGGCCAGCGCAGGCCGACGCCCGCGCCGGAGGTGAGCTCGCCGCAGGCGGCGGAGGTGACGAAGGGGGGCAGCGCCGCGCGGGCCGGTGCCGCCTCGGCGGTGACCATGGCGAAGCCGGGGAAGCAGGTCAGCCAGTCGCCGTACGCCGCCCCCTCGGGGGTCGGGACGGCCGCGACGTCGAGCACCGCACGGCAGCCGGAGGCCTCGGCGAGCATGCCCGTGGTGCCGACCACGCCGCTCATGCTGACGTCCTTGGCCGCGGTGGGCCGCAGCGCGGGCACGACCCCGGCCAGGGCCCGCAGCTGCGCGCCGGTGCGGTGGCTGGAGGAGTCCCACTGCGACCCGGTGTAGCCCGGGCGCCAGCCGCCGCCGAGGTCGGCGGTGACCCGCAGCGTCTGCCCCGGGTCGGCGCCGCCGCCGGCGACGGGGCGCGAGGTGCGGCCCAGGGCGGTGACCGACAGGGCGGCGGGCACGCCGAGCTGGGTGTGCCCGCCGACGACCGGCACGCCCCAGGCGCGGCTGGCGTCGGTGAGCCCGCGCAGGACGCGGCGGGCGAAGGAGGCGTCGCGGGCGCCGAGGGCGTCGAGCAGCGCGACGGGGGCGGCGCCCATGGCGGAGAGGTCGTTAAGGTTGACCAGCACGGCGCACCAGCCGGCCCACTCGGGGTCGCGCTCGACCATGGAGGGGAGCACGGCGTCGCAGGCGGCGACGAGGTCGGAGCCGGGCACGGGCGCGCCGTCGTCGCCCAGGAACCCGGGCGGCACCCCGGCCGACAGCTCGTCGAGCAGGCCGCCCAGGGCGGCCTTGGTGGCGTCGACCAGCCGCTGCACCCGCCCGATCGGCCAGTCCACGACCACGTGGGGGTGGCCGTGCCGGTGGGTGCGCTCGCGCGGCACCCAGCCGAGGCGGCGGAAGAGGGGCTCGTTCTGCGCCTGCACCGTGGCGTCGAAGCGCAGCGCGCCCGCGGCCTCGGCCGCGGCGCAGGCCGCGCGCACCAGGGCGGCGCCGACGCCCAGCAGCAGCCGGGCGTCGGAGGCCACCGCGAGCCGCGAGCCGCGCCACCAGCCGAGGTCGCGCCCGGCGGTGGCGGGGTGGAGCCGCACGCCGCCGAGCACCTCGCCGCCGGCGTCGGGGTGGGTGGCGACGGCGACCAGCACCACGGTGCGCGGGTCGTCGTCGACGTCGTCGCGGTCGGAGCCGTCGAAGAGGCCCTGCTCGCGCACGAACACCTCGCGGCGCAGCGCGTGGTAGGCCGCGACCTGGCGGGCCCCGGCGCGCACCACGACGAAGGCGTCGAGGCTCGGAGCCGCCCGGCGGGCGCCGGTGAGGACCACCTCGTCGACCAGGCCGGTCACGACGCGGCCTCCGCCGAGGAGCACGAGCCGAGCGCCGAGCAGGCCCCGCAGGCCGCGCAGCCCGCCGCCTGGTCGGAGCCCAGCATGCCGTGGGCGCGCAGCGCGGCCGCGACCTCGGTGGTGACCCGGTAGACGTCGGCGGGCCTCGGGGCGACGGCTCCGTCGACGTCGACGGCCAGCGTGCCCGCCAGCGGGCGGAAGGGCACGACGAAGGGGTAGACCCCCATCTCGATGAGCTCCACCGCCCCGGCGACGAGCTCGTCGGGGTCCTCGCCGAGGCCGACGAGGAGGTAGGTCGAGACCTGGTTCCACCCGAAGACGCGCACGGCCTCGGCCCAGGCGGCGCGGTAGTCGGCGAGCGCCACCGAGCCCTTGCCGGGCATCCAGGCGAGGCGGGCGGCCTCGTCGAGGGACTCCACGTGGATGCCGATGGAGCGGGCGCCGGCGTCGTGGAGCTCCTGGAGCGAGGCCAGGTCGCCCGGCGGCTCGCACTGCACCTGGATCGGCAGGTCGGGCAGCACCTCGCGCACCGCCCGCACGCAGCGGGCCAGGTGGGTCGCCCCGCGGTCGCGGCCGTTGCTGGTGCCGGTGGTCATCACCAGCTGGGTGATGCCGTCGAGGTCGTGGGCGGCGCGGGCCACCTCGGCGATCTGCGCCGGCGTCTTGACCGCGACCGTCGCGCCGGCGCGCAGCGACTCCTCGATCGCGCAGAAGCGGCAGCGCTCGGCCTCGGCGTACCGCACGCAGGTCTGGACGACGGTCGTGGCCAGCACGTTGCTGGAGTGCAGCCGCGCGATCTGCTCGTAGGGGACGCCGTCGGCGGTCCGGAGGTCGTAGAAGCGGGGGCGGGCCACCGCCTCGACCCCCATGCCGGTGTCGGCGCCGTCGAGGAGCAGCTTGCCGCCGCTCACGGTGTAGGGGCTGCGCGGGTTGAGCGGCACCGCCGCCCCCACACCGTCGAGCAGCAGGTGCCCGTCGTCGCTGGGGCCGGCGCCCGCGCGGCGCGCGACCGGGGCGTCGGACGGGTCGGCGAGGCGGATGCCCAGGATCGCCACGTCCACGCGGGTGTCGGCCGTCATGACGTCAGCCGCTCAGAGGTTGTAGACGGAGTTGATGATGGCGCCCTTGTTGGCGAAGTGGATGACGGCGTCCTGCACGTCGAGCGGGTGGCAGGGGATCACGCCCTCGATGAGGTCCTCCTCGCGCTGGCCGTGCAGGGCCATCCCGAAGCGGCAGCACAGCACCGTGCCGCCCTCGGCGATGAAGGTCTTGATGGCGTCGTTCATGTTCTGGTTGCCGGGGAAGGCGACGTCGCCGGTGGTGGGGAAGCCGCGGGTGTCGGCGCAGGCCAGGGCGCCGGGGCCGTAGAAGTAGAGGGTGGCGTCGAAGCCCTTGCGCAGCGCGCGGGTGGTCTGGAGGACCGCCACGAACGACACCGACGACTCGTGCGGGATGCCGTGCACCAGGGTCAGCCAGGACTGTCCCTCGCCGGCCTGGTAGTCGGGGAAGAGCTTGGTCGAGCCGTAGAGGTTGGTGCCCTTCTCCTGGCTGGGGTGGGGGATCTCCGAGCGGGACTTCTCCATCGCGGCCAGGATCTCGTCGTCGAACACGGACATGTGCGGCTCCTCGGTTGGGGTGCGGGGCTGGGGTGGTGCGTGGTGGTGGTGCGGGTGGTGCCGTGGGGTCTCAGGTGCCGTAGAGGGCGTCGAAGTTGGCGTGGAAGAAGGCGTCGGCGAGCGCGCCGTCGCCGGCCGCCGCGGCCAGGCGGGCGCGCTCACCGGCGAAGTCGCCCCAGGGGGCGTCGGTGGCGAAGAGGACCCGGTCGTGGCCCACGCCGCGGCGCTCGATCTCCTGGGCCAGCCAGGCCGGCGCGAAGCCGATGGCCCAGCTGGTGTCGGTGTAGACCTGCTTGCCGGCCTCGATCCAGTCGAAGAAGAGGCCGCCGACGAGCTTGAGGTGGCCGCTCATGCCCCCGCCCAGGTGCACGAGGTGGATCTTGGTGGCGTCGCCGTAGCTCTCCACGAGACGGCTGATCCGGTCGACGTCGGAGGCGGCACCCGGCGAGGTGTGCACGTGCACGACGAGGTCGAGCTCGGCGGCGGTGGTGAACATCCGGTCGAGCTGCTCGGCGCAGTCGGGGGCGTCGGGCGCCCCGCCCAGCAGGAAGCTGGTCTTGAGCGCGACCACGCCGTCCTCGCGGGCCAGGGCGAGAGCCTCGTCGTTGCGCGCCGCGTCGCTCTGCTGCGGGCTCACCCACAGGCCGCAGCGCACGCGGTCGTCGCGCTGCGCCGCCTCGAGGGCGAGGTGGTTGAGCCCGAAGGCCACCGCGGGGTCCGGCACGCCGTAGTTGGGCAGCACCAGCGCGCGCTCGGTGCCCTCGGCGTCGAGGGTCGCGACGAGCTCGGCCACGGTCTCCAGCGCCGTGGTGTCGGGACTGATCGGTGGGCCGCCGTAGAAGCGGTACGCCGGGAGCTGGCCGATGTGCCGGTGGGCGTCGCGGTGGGCGGTGCGGGTCATGGCGAGAAGCCAACGCCCGCGGTGTTGCCGGGTGGTTTCGCGCGGAAGACGATCCGCGGCGCCACGCGTAAGGGTCGTGTTACCTGCGCCGGCTCCGCGAGCCGCGCCACGGGTGGGGGTGCACCAGCCCGCGACGGTGGAACCTCAGGTCGGCGTCGACGGCGCGAGCCGGGGGACCAGCCGCACGAGGACCAGCATGGCCAGCAGCTCGACCATGGTCTGGGTGACGACGGCCAGCGGGGCCAGCGCAAGCGACTCGGGGAGCGCGAGGGCCAGCGGCAGCACGACCAGCGAGTTGCGGGTCGCCACGGAGAAGACGGCCGCACGCGTGCCCGGCACGTCGAGCCCGGCGGACCGGCTCGCGGCCAGGCCGACCGGCACGGCGAGCACCACGAAGGCGGCGTAGAGGGGCACCAGGCGGGCCAGCTGCAGCGCCTCGGAGCCGACCGCGGCGATCTGGGACCCGATCACGACGGTCAGCGTGAGCATCATCAGCGGCACCATGGCGCCGGCCGTGGCGCGCTCGACGGCGCGCCCGGAGCGGTGGTGACGTCCCAGCGCCTGCACGAGCGCCGCAGCGGCGAGCGGCACCACGATCAGGACGAGGAAGGCCTCCACGAACGGCGCGGGCTCCACGACCGCGAGGACGTCGCCGCCCGCGAAGAGGAGGAGGTACGCCGGGAGGAGGAGCACCTGCGCGAGCATCAGCAGGGGCGCCGCCGCCAGCAGCCGGGCCCGGGCGCCACCGGCCAGGCCGGCGAAGACGATCACGTAGTCGATGCACGGGGTCAGCAGCACCAGCAGCACGCCGAGCGTCAGCCCCCGGTCGTCGGCGACG
Source organism: Nocardioides sp. Leaf374 (assembly GCF_916862475.1). Taxonomy (NCBI): domain Bacteria; kingdom Bacillati; phylum Actinomycetota; class Actinomycetes; order Propionibacteriales; family Nocardioidaceae; genus Nocardioides; species Nocardioides sp. Leaf374. The sequence continues at coordinate 102,764 of NZ_CAKASO010000003.1, read as the reverse complement.
AACCGCGACAGCCCGAAGGCGAGGAGCGGCACCACCAGGAAGTTGCCGCCCAGCACCGCTGCGAGGAAGCGGAGGTCGCCGAACGCCCGGCCGACCTCCACGAGGGGCACCCCCAGGAAGGTCGCGAAGAGCAGCAGCGCCAGCGCCGGGTTGATCGCGTGCTCGAGCGACGGGGCGGCCCGGGGGGCCGCGAGACCGAGGACTGCCCCGCCCAGGATCGCGACGAGGTAGAGCGCGACCTGGTGGGAGTCCCACCACGTGACGAGCGTGCGGCTGGGCGCGGTGGGTCCTGGGCCGTTCACCTCGGCGGCCGGGGCACCGGCTCGGCGGGGGCGGGCGCGACCGCCCGGCGGGCGGCCAGGAGGAGCCGGTGGACCCGCGCCGCGGCGAGGCCGACGACGAGGCTCGCCACCAGCGCGGCCCAGGGGTGCCCGGCGTCCTCCAGGGGCGGGTAGACCTGCCAGTGCGTCAGGTAGATCCAGAGCGAGGCCTGGGCGACGGGCACGAGTAGCCGTGCCACCGGCGCCGGCACCCTCACCGGCCGGCGCAGGAGGAGGGCGGCGACGCCGAGCACCGCGACGACCTGCCTGGTCGTGTCCTCGCCGAAGTAGCCCCCCAGGGCCACGACCACCGACGCCGCCACGACCGCCCGCTGCGCCGGGGTCCGCGCCTCGGCGGCGGCCCACCCCAGCGCGACGCAGAAGGCGGCCGTCGCGACGGCGTACTCCTGCAGCGAGGCGGTGCTCCATCCCACGAGCACGAAGCGGAGCGCGACGGTGCCCACCACGGCGGCCATCGCGGCCGCGAAGCGGTGCGCCCGCTGCCACCGGTCGACGGCGGGCACGGCGAGGAGGGCGGCCAGCGCGAGCAGGCTCCACACCAGGACCTCGAGGAACCAGAACTCCCAGTCGTCGGTCCACCGGTCGGGCCCGAGGAGCTGGTTGAGGTAGAGCGCCGTGGCCGGGTGGTAGTCGCCGGTGACCGCCCCGGCCACGAGGATCCAGACCGAGGCGGGTACGGCGAACGCGGCGACCGTGGCGAGGATCGCGCGGGTCCGGGGCCGGCGTCCCTCCACCGGCAGCGCGAAGCGCGCGACGTTGTAGCCCGCGACCGCCAGCAGCACGTGGGCTCCACCCATGACGCTCACCAGGTCGGTGTGGGACGCGACGATCGCCAGGATCGCCGCGGCGCGCAGGATCGTCGGCACCTCGAGGAGGGTGGTCCACGCGCGCACGGGACGCGCCCTGCGCGCCAGCTCGACGGGGGTCAGGTGCGGCCAGTGGGCCGGGAGGTCGCCGAGCAGGCCGGCGAGTCGCGTGGAGGTCTCCACGAAGGCCAGCGAGTCGCCGCCGAGGTCGACGAAGCTGTCGTCGGTCGTGGCGTCGGGCCGACCGAGCACGACGGCGTAGAGGTCGCGCAGACGCTCGGCGGTGACCGGGCCCGCCCCCTCGTCGTGCGCCGAGGCCTCCCGGGCCGTGGAGGCGGCGTGGCGACGCAGGGCCGCGTGGTCGACCTTGCCGCTCGACGTGAGGGGCACCGCGGCCAGCGTGTGCACCACCACGGCTCCGTGGGGGAGGCCGCTGGCCGCCCGCAGCGACGCGCGCGCCGCCGCCGCCGACCGGGGGCGGTCGACGAACGCGTGGAGCCGGCCGTCGTGCTCCACCAGGCGGACGGGGACGGTGCACACCTCCTCGAGGCGTCCGAGGTCGAGGCGCAGCCCGAAGAGCTTGACGTGGCGGTCGAGGCGTCCCACGACCTCCCACAGCCCGTCGTCGCACTGCCGGCCGAGGTCGCCGGTGCGCAGCTCGTGGTGCTCGACGCCCCGCGCGAGGTCGCCACGCTCCAGGGCGTAGCCCATCATCACGTTGGGCCCGGAGTAGACGAGCTCCCCGACGCCGTCGGGGAGGTCCCGGCCCTCGACCGGCGCGAGACGCAGGTCGCCGCCGGGCACGGGCAGCCCGATGGCGTCGGGCCGGCTCGCGGCGAGGTGGGGCGGGAGGTAGGCCATGCGGGCGGTGGCCTCGGTGGCGCCGTACATGACGAAGAGGTCCCACCCGCGCCGTCGACCCAGCTCGGCGAAGCGCCGGACCGTGGCGGGCGCGAGCCGTCCGCCGGCCTGGGTGAGGTAGCGCAGGTCGGGCAGGTCGCGCTCGGCGAACCCCGAGGCGTCCAGCAGGTCGAAGGTGTGGGGCACGCCGGCCAGGCTGGTGACGCGGTGGCGACGGGCCAGGCGCCAGAAGCACTCGTCGGTCACCGAGAGACCGGTCAGCACCACGGCCGCACCGGCCCGCAGGTGGGAGGTCAGCACCGACAGGCCGTAGCAGTAGTGGATCGGCAGCGAGGTGATCGCGCGGTCCTCGGTGGTGAGAGCGAGGTAGGAGCCGATGCTGTCGGCGTTGGCCAGCACGTTGGCGCGCGAGAGGCGCACCAGCTTGGGCGAGCCGGTCGAGCCCGAGGTCGACAGGAGCAGGGCCAGGTCGGGGTGGAGGTCCGCGTCGGCGGCCCCGAGGAAGCGCTCCTCCACCTCGCGGTGGCGCGCGGCGTCGTCGGCACCCAGCAGGACGACGGGGAGGCGCCGGGCCCACGCGGCGAGGAGGTCGACGACGGAGTCGAGGTCGTTGCGGGCGCGGACCGCGAGGAGCCGTCGGGTCCCGCCGAGGGAGGCGGCCCGGGCCGTGACCAGCCCGGTGAGCTCGCCGTAGGTGACCAGGCGGTCGCCGTCGACGAGGGCGACGTCACCGTGGTCGCCCCCCAGCAGGTCGAGGTCGAGGTGGAGGTCGAGGTCGGGGTCGGGGTCCGGCCGGGTGCCGAGCGGACCGGACGCGGGCAGCGCGGTCACGGCCGACGGTCCGACGAGAACGCCACCACGTCGCCGGTCACGACGACGCCGACCCTCTCCCCGGGCAGGGGCACGACGCCCGCCGGCGTGCGCGCGACGACCAGCTCGCCCGTGGCCAGCCGCACCCGGACGGTGGCGTCGTGGCCGAAGAAGCTGGTGTCGAGGACCTCGGCGGCCACACCACGGTCGGCCGGGGTCACCTGCACCTGCTCCGCGCGCACGGCCACGCGCACCGGGCCGGCCGGCGCCGGGCCACGCAGTCCGATCTCACCCAGGGCGCAGCGCACCGCGCCGGGCGCGGACACCTCGACCGTGCCGTCGAGGAACACCGACAGGCCGACGAAGTCGGCGACGCGCTCGTCGGCCGGTGAGAGGTAGACCGCGGCCGGCCGGCCGACCTGGAGCAGCCGCCCGCTGTGCATCACCGCGACCTGGTCGGCCAGGGAGAGCGCCTCGCCCTGGTCGTGGGTCACCAGCAGCGCGGCCGCACCCCGCCGGCGCAGCGCCCGCACGACGGCGCGGCCGGTCTCCTCCCGCAGGCCGGCGTCGAGGGAGGAGAAGGGCTCGTCGAGGAGCACCATGGAGGGGCGGGGAGCCAGCGCCCGGGCCAGGGCGACCCGCTGCTGCTGGCCGCCCGACAGCTCGTGGGGATAGCGGTCGGCGAGGGTGTCGGGGAGGTCGACGAGCTCGAGGAGGCTCGCGACGGTGGCGCGTGCGGCCCGTCGCTGGGAGCGGGGGAGCCCGAAGACCACGTTGGCCGCGACGTCGAGGTGGGGGAAGAGCCCGCCCTCCTGGGGCACGTAGCCGAGCCGCCGGTGCCGCGGGGCGACCGCGGTCCGGTCGGCGACCACGGGCCGGCCGGCCACCGTGACGGTCCCCGTGCGGGGGGTGACGAACCCGGCGACGGTGCGCAGCAGCGTGGTCTTGCCGCAGCCCGACGGGCCGAGGATGGCGGTGACCCCGTCGGTCACGGTGAGGTCGAGGTCGTGGACGACGTCGCCGTCGCCGTAGCCCACGCTCAGGCCGCGCACCTCCAGCGCTGGCGCCGCGGCCGTCACGACGCCCCTCCGAGCGAGACGCGGCCCAGCAGCCACGTCGCCGGCACCGACAGCAGCACCAGCGCGAGGGCGTAGGGGGCCGCGGCGCCGTAGGCGACCGAGGAGGCGTCGGACCAGAATCGGGTCGAGAGGGTCTCGGTGCCGATGGGGGCCAGGAGGAGCGTGGCCGTCAGCTCGGTCGAGACCGCGAGCGACACGAGCGCCACCGAGGCGGCCAGGCCCGGTGCCACGAGGGGCACGGTCACCCGCGCGGCCGCCGCCGGGCCCGAGCAGCCGAGCGACCGGGCCACCTCGTCGAGACCGGGCGGCACGAGCTCCAGCGACGCGCGCACGCTGACCACGGCGCGCGGCAGGAACAGCACGGCGTACGCCGCGAGCAGCACCACCACCGTCTGGTAGAGCGCGGGCAGCACCCGGATCGACACGGTGACGAGGGCGAGCGCGACCACGATGCCCGGCAGCGACCCCGCGACGTAGGTGCTGCGCTCGACGAGCGTGGCCAGCGGGCCGCGGTGCCTGACCGCGAGCCACACGACCGGCACCGCGAGCGCGGTGGCCAGCGCACCGCCGGCCGCGGCCAGGGCCAGGGTGGAGCCGAGGGCACCGAGCAGGGAGTCGACGTCCAGCCGGGTGGAGGTGCCCCGCACCAGCCACCGCAGCAGGCTCGCCACGGGCACCACGAGCGCCAGGGCGACCAGCAGGGAGAGGCCGGCGACGACGGCGGCCCGGCTCCGCCCGAGGGGGACGCGCTCGCCGGTCCGGCTGACCCCCGACCCGACGCGCGAGCGCCGCCGACGCCCGCGCAGGGCCAGCTCGAGGACGAGCAGCACGGCGCAGAAGCCGACCAGCACCAGGGCGAGCAGCGTGGCCTGCGGTCCGTTGAACACGGTGGCGTACTGCTGGAGGATCGCGGTGGTCAGCGTGGGGTAGTTGAGCAGCTGCAGTGCGCCGTACTCGGCGAGGAGGTGGAGCCCGACGAGGAGGGCGCCGCCCAGGACCGCCGGGCTGATGGCGGGCAGCGTGACCCGCCAGAAGACGCCGCGGGCGCCGTGGCCCAGCGACTGTGCCACCTCTTCGACGCTGGGGTCGAGCCGGCGCAGCGCGGCGACCGTGGGCAGGTAGACCAGCGGGTAGTAGGACAGCGTCACCACCAGGACGGCACCGCCGAAGCTCTGCACGGCGTGGGTGGTGGAGACCCAGCCGTAGCCGTTGACGAAGGCGGGCACCGCGAGCGGCGCGCACAGCAGGCCGTGCCACCAGCCGCGACCGGGCAGGTCGGTGCGCTCGACCACCCACGCCGCGGCCGTGCCGAGGGCCACGCTGAGCGCGGTCCCGACGAGCAGCAGGCGCACGGTGTTCCACAGCAGCTCGCCCACGCGCGGGCGGACCAGGAAGTCGCTCGCCTGCCCGGGCTCGAGCTCGGAGGTGGTCCACAGCACGTAGCCGAGGGGGACGAGGGAGGCGGCCGCGACGAGGAGCCCGATGAGCACCAGCGGCCACGGCGCGCGCTGGTGGGCCCGCCGACCGCCGGTGCCGGCAGGGACCGCCGTCACCGTGGTGCTCAGAGGAAGCCCACCTCGGTCATGAGGTCGACCACCGTCCGCGAGTCGAGGTCGGAGACGTCGACCCGGGGCGGCTGGAGCTCGTCGAAGGGCTTGACCGGGGGGTCGAGCCGGACGTCGGGGTTGAGGGGGTACTCCAGGGCGTAGCTGTCGGCCAGGGCCTGCTGGCCGGTCCGGTCCACCAGGAACTGCACGAACTTCTCGGCGTCGCTCGCGTCGTCGCTCGAGGCGAGCACGCCCGCGCCCGAGACGCTCACGAACGCACCGGGGTCCTCGTCGCCGAAGAAGTAGAGCGCGCTGTCGTCGCTGACGTCGCCGCCCTCGGCGAGGTCGCGGTACCAGTAGTAGTGGTAGATGATCCCGACCTCGGACTCACCGGAGTCGACCGCCTCGAGCACCACGTTGTTGCCGTCGTAGACCGTGCCGTTGGCCTTGATGCCCTCCAGCCACTCCCGCGTCGCGTCCTCGCCCTCGAGCTCCAGCACCGCGGCGACGATGGCCTGGAAGTCGGCGCCGGTGGGGGAGAAGGACAGGCGACCGGCCCACTCGGGGTCGGCGAGGTCGAGGATCGAGCTCGGCAGCTCGTCGGGGTCCACCAGGTCGGTGTTGTAGACGAGCACGGTCGAGCGCGCGACGAAGCCGGTCCACAGCCCGCTGGCGGGGCGGTACTGCTCCGGGATCGGGGCGACGAGGTCCTCGGGCAGCGGGGCGAACAGCCCGGCCTCCTCGACCTGGGACATGGCCGGGGAGTTCTCGGTGAGGAACACGTCGGCCGGCGACGCGTCGCCCTCCTGCACCAGCTGGTTGGACAGCTCGAGGTCCTTGCCGTTGCGCAGCTCGACCTCGATCCCCGTCTCCTCGGTGAACTGCGGCGCCAGCTCCTCGAGCAGCTGCTCGTGCTGGGCGTTGTAGACGGTGATGCTCGGCCCGTCGTCACCGCTGCAGGAGACCAGCGCGGGCGTGAGCAGCGCGAGCGCGAGGGCAGGAGCGAGCCGGGAGCGGCGGATCATGGGACCCCTTCGACGTCAGGTGAACCCCGTTCAAGTGAGGCGAGGCTTACCTACGTTACCGCACCCGAGTAGGACGGGCACAGGTCGTCCGGGCAGCAGCAGGGCCGCGGTCCTCCACGGTGCTGGAGGGCCGCGGCCCGGGGGTGTGCCCGTCCGGCTACGGGCGCCGGACGGTGGTGGCGCTGCTCAGGCGGTCTGCGGGAACCGCACGCCGGTGTTGGCGTGGCAGCGGTAGCCGTAGGGGTTCTTCGCGAGGTACTGCTGGTGCTGATCCTCGGCGTAGTAGTACGTCGGCACCTCGCGGATCTCGGTGGTGATCTCGCCGAGGCCGCGGCGGGCCAGCTCGTCACCGTAGACCTTCGTCAGCTCGCGCGCGGTCTGCTCCTGGGCGGGGGAGGTGTAGTAGATCGCCGAGCGGTACTGCGTGCCGACGTCGTTGCCCTGGCGCATGCCCTGGGTCGGGTCGTGCACCTCGAAGAAGGCCTTGACGAGGTCGGCGTAGGAGACCTGGGCGGGGTCGAAGACGACCCGCACGGCCTCGGTGTGGTTGGTGCGCCCCGAGCACACCTCCTCGTACGACGGGTTGGGCGTGTCGCCGCCGGCGTAGCCCACCGACGTCGACCAGACGCCGGGCGTCTTCCAGTAGATCTCCTCGGCTCCCCAGAAGCAGCCGAGGCCGAAGACGGCGACCTCGTAGCCCTCGGGGGCCTCGTCGATGCGCACGGGTGCGTCGAGCACGACGTGGCGCTCGGCGAGTCGGAAGGGGCTCTCGCTGCGACCGGGCAGGGTCTGCTCGGGAGCGATCAGGTCGGTCTGCTTGCGGGTGAAGAACACGGGACCTCCTCGGGTCGTTGCCTACGAGTGTGCAACACCGCCGGTGGCGCCGACCTTCCCGGCGAGCTCCCCTGATCGGGACCGATCCGGGGACCTTGGGCCGTTGACAGGGGCGGGTCGCGCGAGGAGGTTGGGGGCCGTCGCAGCCCGCGGAACCACCGGCTGCCACCTCACGACTTCTCGGGTGCCGAGCCTCGGCGCTCCTCAGGAGCCCCACCCGTCGCCCGCGGGCGCTCGCGCGCCCGCGGCGTACGCAGTCCTGTCCTGCCCGTGCCTCCGGCGCTGCGCGCCGGGTGAGCGAGGTGCTGTCGTGCCCGACGACCGTCGGCGCCGTGCCGACCCGCGCGCGCTGCTGCTCGACGCCGACGACCGGCCCACGCCGGTCTACCGGCGCTACCTCGAGCTGCAGCGCGAGTACGACGCCGCCGTGCGCCGACGCGACGAGGCGCGCGACCGCGCCCACCTGCGACCGGCCCTGCTGCAGGCCTGGCCGCAGGACTCCCGGGCCTGCACCGAGGCCGTCGACGCCGCCCTCGTGCGGTGGCAGGCGCTCGGGCACAAGGCGGAGGTCGAGGCCGCCCTCGACCAGCTCGCCGACCCACCCACCACGACCGATCCGCCCACTGGAGGACCCCACCATGCCTGACGTCCACGACATCCTGCGCGAGCTCGAGCTGAAGGCCGTCGGCCTCGACGAGGAGACCAAGAAGATGCAGGAGGGCTACTTCGTGGCCTTCCGCAGCGTCGGCCTGCCGATCCGCAAGGACGACTTCTACAACCCCTGGGACCCCATGGGCGGCAACCTCGCCAAGAACGCACCGGTCGTGCCGCCCCAGACCGATCCCGCTGCGGCGCCGACCACGGGAAGCAAGGCCCTGGACCCGGAGAAGCTCTACGACGACGCGCTGCTCGCCAACATCTCGCGCTCCCAGCGCACCTACCTCAACACCTTCATGCTCACCGACAGCAAGCTCAACATGAACGCCACCTACTCGGTCATGCCGGCCGCCAGCAAGGTCAGCGACTCCTGGTGGGCGATCATCACCGGCGCCAACGGGATCGCGGGCGACCTCGAGGCCAACGCCGAGCTCCAGGCCGGCTACGACCGCGCCCAGGCCACGCTGATGGACCCGGCCACCGGCGACCCGACCGCCCACTACGAGAAGTACCTCGACTACCAGGACGAGTATCGCTCGAAGGTCCGCAGCTGGAACAAGGCCTACGCCATCGTCTTCACCGATCCCGACCGCCGCCAGATGTGGCCCATCGAGGGCCGGCTCTACCACGAGGAGGCCAACGAGGCCTGGGACCGCTGGCAGAGCTTCGGGCACAAGCAGGAGATCGAGGACGCCATCGCCATCCTCTCGGCCCGCGGCACCGACCCGGCCATCGCCCTTATCGGGCGGGCCAAGAAGAAGCTCAACGACAACCTCTTCGAGTTCCCCGGCGTCGGGCTGATCCCGTGGACCGCCATGATCCCGGAGACCTGGGCCGACCCCGACAACGACGAGGGGTGGAACGAGTACGACAGCACGAAGAGCCACTCCGAGGAGCACTACCAGTCGTCGAGCACCTCCTACGGCGGGGGCGGCGGCTTCGACATCGGCTTCTGGAGCGCCTCGGCCAGCGTCGACCACTCCGAGTCGCACCAGGCCATGCAGATGCAGGGCAGCAACCTGGAGATCCGCTTCAGCTACTGCACCGTCGACATCTTCCGGCCGTGGATGGACACCTCGCTGCTCAACCTCGACAACTGGTTCCTCTTCGGCGACTACCCCGCCCACACGATCTCCGACGGCACCATGGCCCAGCAGACGCCCTCCACCAAGGAGCCGGCCTTCCTGCCCTCGGTGGTCACCAGCCTGATCCTGGTCAAGGACCTGCGCATCAAGTGGGACGACTGGAAGTCGCAGTGGGAGTCCGACAGCGCCACCACCAGCGTCTCGACGTCGGTGGGCTGGGGGCCGTTCGCGGTCAAGGGGCACTACGGCACCAGCGAGCACACCTTCGACGCCTCCTCCGACTACGAGAGCGAGGGTCTGACCGTGAAGGGCATCCAGCTGGTCGGCTACGTCTCGCAGATCAACCCGGCCTCCCCGCGCAAGAACGGCTTGGACTACCTCCAGCACGCGCCGGCGCCCGCGGACCCCGTCGCCGAGCCGGTCGCGACCCCTGCGCCGGCGCCTGCTCCGACTCCTGCGCCGACGCCTGCGCCGGCACCGGTGGCCACGCCGACGCCGGCTCCGGTGGCCACGCCGACGCCGACGCCCGCACCGGTCGCGACGCCCGCTCCGACGCCGGCCCCGACGCCGGCCCCGACGCCCGCTCCGACGCCCGCACCGGTCGCGACGCCTGCCCCGACGCCGGCCCCGACGCCCGCTCCGGACCCCGCGCCCGTCGCGACCCCTGCGCCGGCACCGGCCCCGGTCGCCCCCGCTCCGGCCAACGGCTGAGGAGCGCGGTCGAGGACGGAGGAGACGGCCATGGCCCTGTCGCTGGACGCGCTCCACCAGCCGATGAACGACTTCTTCCTGGAGCACTTCGCCACGGCGGCGTCGACCCACGTCGTCTTCCGCTTCGACCGCTTCGGATCGACGCTGTCCCCGAGCGACTTCGAGGACCCCGCCGACCCGGCGGCGGGCTGGAGCGCCGTGGTGGCGCGGGAGCGCTTCTCCGACCTGGTCAACCGGATCCCGGTGGACGCCGGCGACGGGGCCAGCGTGGTGATGACCTCCGACTCCGTCGACAGCCTCTGGTTCGACCGGCTCCTCGGCCCGGCGCAGCCCTACCTGGCCCCCGACGCCGGCGCCGAGGAGCGGGCCGAGGCGCTGCGTGTCTTCAGCCTGGTCAAGTCACGCGCCCTGCGGCTGTGGGAGGACCTCAGCCTCGAGTCCTCCTCCGGCCTGCGCAGCCGCTTCCGGGTGGCGGAGGCCAGCCCCTCCCGGTGGTCCGACCCGACCGCGCAGGAGGTGTGGACGAGCACGACCTTCCAGGTCGGCTCGCCCACCCCGCCCGACACGGGCACCGTCGAGCCCGTCGACCCGGAGGCCGAGCACCTGCAGTGGCGGCTGCGGGCCAGCAGCACGGTGCTCGCCGACGCGCTGGCCGCCCCCGACCTGACCGCGCTCCTGGTCGCCGAGCCCGCCCCGGTGAGCGCGGTCGCGGTCGCGCTCCGGGCCGAGCCGGCCCTGGCGCTCCGGGCCGAGCCCGCGCTGCGGGCGACGGCCCTGCGGCGCCTCGTCGAGACGGAGCCGGACACGGTCGCCCCTGCCGGGGCGAGCGTGGACGCGCCCCTGCTGGCGCGCGCCTTCGACACCGCCACCCTGCGCCTCGACCTCACCGAGCGGCTCCACGTGCGCCAGCTGGTGCAGGAGCAGGCGCCCAGCGAGGCCGTGACGACCTCGTCGGTCCGTGTCGAGCTGGAGTACTGCCTCGTCGACGTGCGCCGCGAGTGGCTGCTCGACTCGCTGGTCAACGACGACGGCTGGTGCATCCCCGGCTCGGTCGCGGGGGAGCTGACCGACCCCGCGCGTCGCGGCAGCCTCCCGCTCCTGCCGGTCGGCATGGTCGTCGTGCGGCGCCTCCACATCAGCGCCGCGTGGTCGGCGGCCGACCTCGCGCTGGCCCGCTCGGCGACGTCGTTCGGACCGTTCGACATCACCCCCGACCAGGCCACCGGTCGCCTCGACCACGAGGGGCCGCAGGTGATCGGGTGGATGCTCCAGCAGCTGCCCCCGCTCCCGCCGCAGCCCGTGCTCGCCCCCGACCGGGCGGAGCCGGTCGTGGAGTCGGTCGTGGAGCCGGCCGAGCCCGGCACCGCCGAGCCGCGCACCCACACCGTGCGGCGCGGCGACACGCTCTGGGCGATCGCCCAGGCGGCGTACGGCGACGGCGCGCGGTGGCCGGAGATCGCCCACGCCAACGGCGAGCTCGACCCGGCCGCCCTGCAGGTCGGCGCCGTACTGACCCTGCCCTGACCCGTCCTGACCTGACCCTGTCCGACCCGTGCACCGATCCAGAGAGAAGCCACCACCATGGACGAACCAGACCTCAGCGCAGGATCCAGCGGGGAGTGGGTGACCTACCTCCAGCAGCTGCTGCAGCAGGCCGGCTACCTCGCCACCGAGCCCGACGGCGACTTCGGCCCCGCGACCGAGGGCGCCGTGCGCGACTTCCAGGCCGCCCAGGGCCTCGACGCCGACGGCGCGGTCGGGCCCCTGACCTGGGCCGCGCTCACCGGCAGTGTCGCGCCCGAGACCCCGACCGACCCCGAGCCGGTGCCCGACCCCGGGCCCGACCTCGGCGCGGAGACCGGCGATGTGCCGATCTCGCTGCAGGAGGCCGGGGCGCCGGCGAGCCTGTCGGAGTGGACCGACGAGCAGAAGGAGGCCTTCTTCGAGGGCACGGTGACCTCCCAGGTGACCGCCGAGGCCGAGCCCGAGCCGGTCGAGGTGCTGGCCATGTCCGACGCCGGGAGCTCCGACGGAGGTGTCGTCGCATGAGCGCCGACATGGTCGTCAACGTGGCCAAGGCCGCGTGGGAGGTCTTCAAGGACGGGGCGCCGTCGGGGGAGATCACCTCCTCCACCGCCAACGCCGTGCCCCAGGTCGACGACTGGCAGACCCTCGCGGGGGCGCGCGGTCCGATGGCGATCCGTGGCCACTGGGAGCGGCTGTGCGCCTGGCCCTTCGAGGACTACGTCGTCGCCGACTTCACCTTCCTGCTCAAGTGGGACTACGCCGCGACCTACCGCGGCGGCGGCGCCTTCATCCCCAACCTGTGGCTGGAGGTGCCCAGCTACGACATCTTCTGGGGCCAGCACCTCGACCTGCGCCTGACGGTGCGCAACCCCACCAACGCCGGCACGCCGCAGGCACCGCTGGCCCGGCTGCCCGTCACCATCGCCGGCACGGCCAGCAACGGCCTGCGCAACCTGCACGTCGAGTGGGGCCTCACCGTCTTCGGCGACGGCACCTGGCAGGAGGCCTGAGCCGCGGTCGGCGCCGCGCGCGCGGGCCGGCGGGCGCTAACCTCGAGCGGTGAGCGAGCAGCAGCACCCGAGCAAGGCGGGCTTCGAGACCCGCGCCATCCACGCCGGCTACGAGCCCGACCCGACCACGGGCGCGGTGATCCCGCCGATCTACGCCACGTCGACCTACAAGCAGGACGGCGTGGGCGGACTGCGCGGTGGCTACGAGTACTCCCGCTCGGCCAACCCGACCCGCACCGCCCTCGAGGGCAACCTGGCCGCGCTCGAGGAGGGGGAGCGGGCCTTCGCCTTCGCCTCCGGCCTCGCCGCCGAGGACACCCTGGTGCGCGCGCTGTGCCGTCCCGGCGACCACGTGGTCATCCCCGACGACGCCTACGGCGGCACGTTCCGGCTCTTCGACAAGGTCGAGCGGGCCTGGGGCCTGGAGCACAGCCCGGCGCCGGTCTCCGACGTCGACGCCGTGCGCGCGGCGATCCGCCCGGGCAGCACCCGCCTGGTCTGGGTCGAGACCCCCACCAACCCGCTGCTCACCATCGGTGACATCGAGGCCCTGGCCGCGGTCGCCCACGACGCCGGGGCGCTGCTGGTCGTCGACAACACCTTCGCCTCGCCCTACCTCCAGCAGCCGCTGACCCTCGGTGCGGACGTGGTGGTGCACTCGACCACGAAGTACTGCGGCGGGCACTCCGACGTCGTCGGCGGCGCGCTCGTGGTGCGCGACCTCGACGTCGCCGAGAAGGTCGCCTTCCACCAGAACGCCATCGGTGCGGTGGCCGGCCCCTTCGACGCCTGGCTGACCCTGCGCGGGCTCAAGACCCTCGCGCTGCGCATGGACCGCCACTGCGACAACGCCGAGAAAGTCGTCGACTTCCTCCTCGACCACCCGCGCGTGGAGGAGGTGGTCTACCCCGGCCTGGCCTCCCACCCCGGTCACGAGATCGCCTCGCGCCAGATGCGCCGGTACGGCGGGATGGTGTCGTTCCGGGTCGCGGGAGGGGTCGACGCCGCGCTGTCGGTCTGCGAGCGCACCGAGGTCTTCACCCTCGGGGAGTCGCTGGGCGGGGTCGAGTCGCTCATCGAGCACCCGGGCCGGATGACCCACGCCAGCGTCGCCGGCACCGACCTGGAGGTGCCCGCCGACCTGATCCGGATCAGCGTCGGCATCGAGACCGCCGACGACCTGCTCGCCGACCTCGACCGCGCCCTGGGCTGACCCCTCCGGACGAGCACCCCGCCCCGGTCGGGGCGGGGTGGTGCGGCGGATAGCCTGCGGTGGTGGACGACGACGCACGACCGGCCGAGGCCCCGGACGGCGCCGAGGGCGACCTCGGGGGTGCGGAGAGCGCCGAGGTGCGCCGGCGGCGTGCGTTGCGCCGGGCCCGCGCCGACACCGAGCGCGACGAGGGGCTGGCGGCGCGGCTGGCCCAGCAGTGGGCGGCGCTGCGCGACGAGCGGGAGCGGCGGCTGACGCCGGCCCCGATCACGCCGGGCCGGTCGAACTTCACCCGCGCCCAGGTGCCGTGGGGCGTCGACCTCGCCGCGGCCTGGTCGTGGCGCTTCCTGGTGATCGTCGCCGCCGGCGCCGTGGTCGCCTGGACGCTGGGCTACTTCGCGGTGGTCGTGCTGCCGCTCGCCGTCGCGCTGCTCATCAGCGCCCTGGTCGTGCCGGTCGTCGACCTGCTCCAGCGGGTCGGACTGCCCCGCGGGCTGGCGGCGCTGCTGGTGGTGCTCGGCACGCTGGCCCTCGTGGGCTCGCTGCTGACCTTCGCCACCCAGCAGGTCGCCAACGGCGCGACCGACCTGGCCGAGCAGACGGTCGCGGGGCTCGGGGAGATCCGGACCTGGCTCAAGGAGGGGCCGCTCAACGCCAGCGACACCCAGATCAACGACTACCTCGACCAGGCCCAGCAGGCCATCCGGGCCCAGAGCGACGGCGGCGAGCTCACAGCCCGGATCACCGAGGTCGGCACGGCGGTGGGGCACGTGTTCGCCGGCTTCTTCATCGTGCTCTTCTCCTTCTACTTCTTCCTCGCCGACGGGGAGCGCATCTGGGCCTGGATCGTGCGGCTGACCCCGCGCGCCGCCCGCGCCCACGTCGACGGCTCCGGTCGCGTGGCCTGGATCTCCCTGACGCAGTTCGTGCGGGCCACGGTCATCGTGGCCGCGGTCGACGCGCTCGGCATCGCGCTGGGCGCCGCCGTGCTCCAGGTGCCCTTCGTGCTGGCCATCGGCTTGCTGGTCTTCCTCGGTGCCTTCGTGCCGATGATCGGTGCCACCATCGCCGGCAGCGTCGCCGTGCTCGTGGCCCTGGTCGACCAGGGACCCGTCACCGCGCTGCTCATGCTCGGCGTGATCATCCTCGTGCAGCAGGTCGAGGGCCACGTGCTGCAGCCCTTCCTGATGGGACGCTGGGTCTCGGTGCACCCGCTCGGCGTCATCGTCGCGATCGCCGCGGGCGTGCTCGTCGCCGGGATCGCCGGGGCGCTGGTGGCGGTGCCGCTGGCCGCCGCCGTCAACGCGGTGGTCCAGCACCTCGCGGCGAGCACGGTGGTCGGTGACGACCCGGTGGAGGCGCTCGAGGACGACTACGAGGTGACGGGCGAGCAGCCCGCCGTGACCCAGGAGGACGCATGACCGACCAGGCGGACGCCCCCGTCGAGCAGGCCGAGCCGGTGGAGCCGGCGGGCCCCGGGGTGCCGCTGGGCCCCGTGCCGCCGGTGCCGGAGGTGACGCTGGCCGACATCGAGGCCGCCCGGGAGGTGCTCGAGGGCACGGCCATCGTCACGCCCATGGAGGAGTCGCGGTGGCTCTCGGCCATCGCCGGCGGCCGGGTCGGGCTCAAGTGCGAGAACCTCCAGCGCACGGGCTCGTTCAAGGCCCGTGGCGCCTTCGTGCGGATCAGCCGGCTCAGCGCCGAGGAGCGCGCCCGCGGCGTGGTCGCGGCCTCGGCCGGCAACCACGCCCAGGGCGTCGCGCTGGCGGCGCAGCAGCTCGGCATCGCCGCCACCGTCTTCATGCCCGAGGGGGCCCCGATCCCCAAGGAGCGGGCGACCCGCGGCTACGGTGCCGACGTCGTCTTCTCCGGGCGCTACCTCGAGGACGCCCTCGAGGCGGCGCGCGCCTTCGCCGAGCGCACCGGCGCGGTGATGATCCACCCCTTCGACCACGTCGACGTCGTCGCGGGCCAGGGCACCGTGGGCCTGGAGCTGCTCGAGCAGATGCCCGACGTGCGCACCGTGGTCGTGCCCACCGGGGGTGGCGGGCTCCTCGCGGGCATCGCGCTCGCGGTCAAGGCCGCACGGCCCGACGTACGGGTCGTGGGGGTGCAGGCCAAGGACGCCGCGGCCTACCCCGGCTCCCTGGAGCGGGGCCGGCCCACGCCGCTGGAGCACATGCGCACCATGGCCGACGGCATCGCCGTGGGCCGCCCGGGCGACATCACCTTCGCGGCCGTGCGCGACCACGTCGACGAGGTCGTCACGGTGAGCGAGGACCTGCTCGCCCGGGCCCTCCTGGCGCTGGTGGAGCGGGCCAAGATGGTCGTCGAGCCGGCCGGCGCCGCGGCCGTGGCGGCGATCCTCGACCACCCCGAGCGCTTCGAGACGCCCGCGGTCGCGGTGCTGTCCGGGGGCAACGTCGACCCGCTGCTGCTCGGCAAGGTGATCCGCCACGGCATGGCCGCGGCCGGGCGCTACCTCAACCTCCAGGTGACCATCCCCGACGCTCCGGGCGGCCTGGCCCAGCTGCTGACCGAGGTCGGCGCCACCGGCTCGAACGTGCTCGAGGTCGCCCACGAGCGGATCTCGCCGTCGTTGGGCATGGACGAGGTCACCGTGCAGCTGCAGCTGGAGACCCGGGGCGCGGAGCACTCCGCCCTGGTGCTGGCCCGGATGCGCGAACGCGGCTACCGCGTCGTCGAGTGAGGCTCGACGCGGCAGCCGCGCTGGCGGTGCTGGGCCCCGGGGGAGCGCCCGGGCGTTGATCAGCCGGTGTAGGGCACCGCGTCGACGATGACGACCTGGAGCTCCTTGCCGTTGGGTGCGACGTAGGAGACCGTGTCGCCCTTCGAGGCGCCGATGATCGCGGAGCCGAGGGGCGACTGCGGGGAGTAGACCTTGAGGTCGCTGTCCTCGTCCTCCATCTCGCGCGCGCCCAGCAGGAAGGTCTCGGCCTCGTCGTCGTCGTCGCCGACGAACTTGTAGGTCACCTTCATGCCGGGGGAGACGGTGCCGTCGTCCTCGGGGGTCTCGCCCACCTCGGCGCGACGCAGCATGTCCTCGAGCTGGCGGATGCGGCCCTCGATGCGGCCCTGCTCCTCGCGGGCGGCGTGGTAGCCGCTGTTCTCCTTGAGGTCGCCCTCGTCGCGCGCGGCGCTGATCTTGTCGATGATCTCCTGGCGCACGGGGCCCTTGAGCTCGTCGAGCTCGGCCTGCAGCTTGTCGAAGCCCTGCTGCGTGAGCCAGATCGTGCCCTGCTCGGTCGACTGCGTCATGGGTGTACTCCTGCGGGTGAGCGGCTGCGGCCGTGCCGCGTGCTCGTCGATGGTGGATCGGTCATGCCGTCCCCGGTCGGTCGGCGAAGGACCCCGGATCGTCTGTGCTGGGCCCCGTGCCGGACGGCCCTGCGGACGGTCAGAAGAGGGAGTTTACCCCTATCCGGGGCGGCACGGGCGGATCCCCGCCGGCGGGGGTGGCTCAGCGGGGGCGGGGCTGGCCCTCGGCGGTGCAGCCGATCTTCTCCACCGAGGTGGCCATCCGCTCGGTGCGGATGGTGAGGTCGAGGCGGCCCGAGGACTCGGGGGTGAAGGCCAGCTCGCCCACCGTGGAGTGGTCCTCGGCGAAGGCGCGCAGCAGGCAGTCGGCCTCGACGTCGGCGTCGCGCAGGTCGACCTGCACGGTGGCGTCGACGGTGTGCTGGTCGACGGTGTCGAAGGTGACCAGCTCGGAGGTCACCGGCGGGTCGGCGTGGGCCACCGTGGTCCAGGTCAGCCAGCCGCCGAAGACCAGCACCACCACCGCGACCAGCGCGAGGAGCGCACGCCGTCGCCAGGGCGCAGGCGCGCCGTACCGTTGGGTCATCAGGTCGGTGGAGCTCACCCCACCAGGGTGACACGCGGGTCCAGGGCGCTGCGCCGGTGCCCCGGCGCGACGGGGGAGCGGCCCACCTAGACTCGGGCCCATGTCGCAGTCGCACGCCACCGGACCCCGCGCGGGCCTCCGGCTCATGCACGTCCACGCCCACCCCGACGACGAGTCGAGCAAGGGCGCGGCCTCGACCGCGCGCTACGTCGCCGAGGGCGCCGAGGTGCACGTGGTCACCTGCACCGGCGGCGAGCGCGGCTCGATCCTCAACCCCAAGATGGACCGCCCCGACATCCTCCAGAACATCTCCGAGGTGCGACGCCAGGAGATGGAGCGGGCGCGCGACATCCTCGGGATCACCCAGCACTGGCTCGGATTCGTCGACTCCGGCTGGCCCGAGGGCGACCCGAAGCCCCCGCTGCCCGAGGGGTGCTTCGGCCTGGCCCCCCTGGAGGAGGCCACCGAGCGTCTGGTGCGGCTGATCCGCTCGGTCCGCCCGCACGTGCTCACCACCTACGACGAGCGCGGCGGCTACCCCCACCCCGACCACGTGCGCTGCCACGAGGTGTCGGTGGCCGCCTTCGAGGCCGCCGCCGATCCCGAGCGCTTCCCCGAGGCCGGCGCCGCCTGGCAGGTCGCCAAGCTCTACTACCACCACTCCTTCAACCGCGAGCGCATGCAGCGCCTGCACGACGCCACCGTGGCCCACGGTCTGGAGTCGCCGTGGGGCGAGCGGCTCAAGGAGTGGAAGCCGGAGCCGGAGTGGGACGCCCGGGTCACCACCAAGGTGCCCTGCGGCGACTTCTTCGGCGTGCGCGACCAGGCACTGCTGGCCCACGCCACCCAGATCGACCCCGACGGGCACTGGTTCGCCATCCCGCGCGAGGTGCAGGTCGACGTGTGGCCCACCGAGGACTTCGAGCTGGTTACCGCCCACGTGTCCTCGGCCACGCCGGAGGACGACCTCTTCGCGGGCGTCGACGCCTCCTACGACGGCTCCTGAGAGGATGGCGTCATGGTGACCACGCTCGGATCGCAGCTCAGCCTCCAGCTCACCGCGCTCGTCCTGCGGGTCGCCGACCCGACGCCCGAGCCCGAGGACGTCAAGGCCGGGTGGCCTGCGCTCGGACTCTTCCTGCTCCTCGTCGGCTTCGTGGTCTTCCTGTTCTTCAGCCTCGTCAAGCGGCTGCGCAACGTGGAGACGGCGCGCAAGACCGGCGTCTACGGCGACGCCCCCGAGACCGACGGGACTCCTAACGAGACGGGAGCGGACCCGGCGGTCGACCCGGCCACGGAGCCGGGCGGCGACCCCTCGGGCGAGCGCGGCGACGCGCCGCCGACGCCCCGGGCCTGAGGCCCGACGCGCCGCGGCTGCGGGTCGCTATGTGCTGCCGGCTCAGCCCTGGCCGGCGCCGGGCTGCTGCTGCTGCTCGGCGAACTGCTTGCGCACGTCGTCCATGTCGAGGGCGCGCACCGCGCCGATGACCTGGTCCAGCGCCGGTGCGGGCAGCGCCCCGGGCTGGGCGAAGACGAGGATGCCCTCGCGGAAGGCCATCAGGGTGGGGATCGACTGGATCCCTGCCGCGGCGGCCAGCTCCTGCTGCTCCTCGGTGTTGATCGAGCCGAAGGTGATGTCGGGGTTGGCCTCGGAGGCCGCCTCGTAGGTCGGCGCGAACTGCTTGCACGGGCCGCACCAGCTGGCCCAGAAGTCGACGAGCAGGATGTCGTCGCCCTGCACGTGGGTGGTGAAGTTGTCCCCGGTCAGCTCGATGGTGGCCATGCCCCCACCGTACGTCGGGCACGCGCCGGGCCCCACCGCCCCGGTGGGTGGGCGGCGGGTGGGCCGCCCGGGGTGTCGCCTCAGTCGACCACGTGGCCGTGGGGTCGGCCGGGGTCGTCGTAGGCCGGGTCGTCGCGACCGGCGCGCAGCGCCTCGAGCTGGGCGCACACCGCGACGCCGTAGAAGAACGACACCGAGCTCATCAGCGACCACAGCAGCAGCGCCACGATGCCCGCGAGGGGGCCGTAGGTGCTGCCGAAGGAGTCGCTGAGCCCGACGTAGGCCGCCAGGCCCACGGTGGCCAGCATGCTGAGCGCCACCGCGACCACCCCGCCGAGGGCCAGCCAGCTCAGCGCGGGCTGCCGGCGTCGCGGCGCGTGGTCGAGCAGCACGGCGATGGTGAGGACGCCGAGCGCGACCCCGACCGGCCAGCGCAGCACGTTCCACGTGGTCCGTGAGGCCTCCGACCAGCCGTAGGCCTCGGTCACGGCGTCGGCGAAGGCACCGCCGGCCACGAGCAGCAGGAAGGCCAGGGCCGCAGGTGCGGCGAGCAGCGCGGTGAGCACGGCGGCCCGGCCGTACTTGGCCCGCGCGGGCCGGTCGCGACGGATGCCGTAGATGCGGTTGGCACCGCGCTCGACCTGCGCCATGGCCGTGGTCATCGACACCAGGGAGAGCAGCAGGCCGAGGACGAGCGCGACCTCTCCGGCCTCCTCGCTGGAGTCGGAGCCGGAGACCGCCCCGGCCAGGGCGTCGCCCGAGCCGCTGCCCGGCGAGACGCCGTCGATGGTGGCGGCCATGACCGCGGCCACGCGCTCCTGGTCGACGTCGGCGGCCAGGCCGGTGAGGGCGAGCAGGAAGGGCACGACGGCGAGGCAGGCCTGCAGGGCCAGGGCCCGGCTGTTGGTGAAGCCGTCGCCGTAGCGGAACCGCACGAAGGCACCGACCGCGACGGCCTTGAGCCCGTGGCGGCGCGCGAGGTGCCAGGCGTCCTCGGCGTCGAGCTCGTCACCGTCGAGCTCGACGGTCACCGGCACGAGGCGGGCGGTGGTCACGGCTTCGGTCCCTTGCCCGGCTTCGGTCCCTTGTCGGCGGGCCCCTGGCCGGGTCCCTTGCCGGGCTTCGGGCCCGGTCCCTCGTCGGGCTCGTCCTCGTCGGGCTCCTCCTCGTCCGGCTCCTCCTCGTCGGGCTCGTCCTCGTCGGGCTCGTCCTCGTCGGGCCCGCCCGCGTCGGTGGAGGGGGACGCGGTCGGCGTGGGGGTGGGCGTGGGGGTCGTCGACGACCCGGGCGCGGTGTCGTCGGCCTCCTCCACTGCCTCCAGGGCCGCCTCGAGGCGGTCGGCGGCGCGCTCGATCCGCTCCTGCTCGGCGGCGGTGAGCTCGCTGGCGTCAGCGGCCTCGTCGGCGGCGTCGCGCAGCGCGTCGAGCGCGTCGAGACCCGCGTCGACGTCGCGGGCCACCAGCGCGTCGTCGACCGCGGCGAGGGCGTCGGTGACGGCCGCGGGAGGCCCGGTGGTGCTCTCCTCGCCGCAGCCGAGCAGGCCCGCGCCGAGCAGCGCGAGCGTGCCCAGCGCGAGGGCGCCGCGGCTGCGGGCGCCCGGGCGCACGGGGCTCATCGGCCGGCCTCCCCGACCGCGTCGTGGAGGTCCTCCAGCGGGCTCTGGAGCCGGGCCGGCACGTCGCCGGGGGCGGGGTCGACCTCGGCGGGGGGCTCGGCGCCCCCGGTGGAGGCCAGGGCCGCGACCACGAGGAGGAGCACGATGCCGGCGAGCGCCCCGGCCAGGCCCTTCTGGTGCGGCTCGAGCGCGGCCAGGCGTGCCCCCGGGCCCCGGCGGGGTCGGCCCGGGCCGCCCGTCGGCGGGTGCAGCGGCGGCGGGGGAGGCGTGGCGGGCCCGGGGGGTCTGGCGGGTGGGGGAGACCCGGGCGACGCGACCGGCGCGGTGAGCACGGCGGTGCGCGCGGGCTCGACGTACGGCGGCGGGCCGGGCGGACCCGAGGGCGGGCCCTGGCGCAGCGCACCCAGCCGGGCGGCCACCTGGGCGGTGCTCGGCCGCGCGGCCGGGTCGGCCGCGGTCATGGCGTGCAGCAGGTCGGACCAGCCCGGCGGGAGGTCGGCGGGCACCGGGGGCGGGCGGTGCAGCCGGGCCATGGCCGACTCGGTGGGGCTGCCGGGGTAGGCGCGCTCGCCGGTGAGCGCCTCGAGCAGCACCAGGCCCAGCGACCACACGTCGACGGAGGTGTCGAGCTCCTCGCCGCGCACCTGCTCCGGCGCGAGGTAGGCCGCCGTGCCCACGGCGGTGCCGGTCTGGGTGTGGCGCACGGTGTCGCCGATGAGTCGCGCGATGCCGAAGTCGGCCAGCTTGACCCGGCCGTCGGGGGCGAGCAGGACGTTGCCGGGCTTCACGTCGCGGTGCACGACGCCGCGGCCGTGGGCGTAGGAGAGGGCGTCGGCGACCTGCTGGCCGATCCGTGCCGTCTCCGCGGCGGGCAGCGGGCCGTCGGCCAGGCGGGCGCCGAGCGTGGGGCCCTCGACGAGCTCCATCACGAGGAAGGGGTGCTCGTCGTCGACCCCGGCGTCGAGCACGGTCACCAGGCCGCGGTGCGAGAGCCCCGCCAGGGTGCGGGCCTCGGCGGTGAAGCGGGCGCGGTCGCTGGCCTGGTCGGCGGTGCTGCGCAGCAGCTTGACCGCCACCTCGCGGGCCAGCACCGTGTCGGTCGCGCGGTGCACGTCGGCCATGCCGCCGCGTCCCAGGACCTCGCCGAGCCGGTAGCGGCCCGCGACCATCGTCGTCGTCACCCCGGGACCGTACCGGTCGGGCCGGCCCGGCCCGTTCCTGACCGGTCGGACGGCTGGCGGTGTCCGGAGGCGCTCACCCGTCGGGGTGACGACACCATGACCGCCGTCACGTGACGTGCGTTACACGATCGTTACCCCTCCGCCTTGACCCCTCGATTGCGTAAGCGCTTTCATTCATCACGCCCCGGACGCTCGGCAGTGGTCTGGGTCACGACCCAGAGAGGGAGCACCCCATGCGCTCACGCACCATCCGACACGCCAGTGTGGCGGTCGTCCTGGCCGCCGGCCTGGTCCTGGCCGGCTGCGCCGAGGAGGAGTCCACCGAGGTCCAGTCCGCCGGTGGCACCTCGCCCGGCGAGGGCAAGGCCGAATGCGAGCAGCTGACCCAGTTCGGTGACCTCACCGGCACCAGCGTCAGCGTCTACACCTCGATCATCGCCCCCGAGGACGCCGCCCAGAAGAAGTCCTACGAGCTCTTCACCGAGTGCACCGGCGCCGAGATCGAGTACGAGGGCTCCAGCGAGTTCGAGACCCAGCTCAAGGTGCGCGTGCAGGGCGGCAACGCCCCCGACATCGCCTACATCCCGCAGCCGGGCCTGCTGGCCAGCCTCGTGCGCGACGACGACGCCGTCGTCGAGGCGCCCGACACGGTCGCGGAGAACGTCGACCAGTGGTGGGGCGAGGACTGGAAGACCTACGGCACCGTCGACGACACCTTCTACGCCGCCCCGCTGGGCGCCAACGTGAAGTCCTTCGTGTGGTACTCCCCGAAGACCTTCGCCGACAACGGCTGGGAGATCCCCGAGACCTGGGACGACATGATGGCCATCACCGAGGACGCCGTCTCCAAGGGCATGAAGCCCTGGTGCGCCGGCATCGAGTCCGGTGACGCCACCGGGTGGGTCACCACCGACTGGCTCGAGGACTCGATGCTCCGCGAGGTCGGCCCCGACGTCTACGACCAGTGGGTCAACCACGAAATCCCCTTCGACGACCCGCAGGTCGCCGCCGCGCTCGACCGCGTCGGCAGCATCCTCAAGGACGAGGAGTTCGTCAACGGCGGCCTCGGCGACGTGAAGTCCATCGCCACCACCGCCTTCCAGGACGCCGGCTACCCCGTCGTCGACGGCGAGTGCGTCATGCACCGCCAGGCCAGCTTCTACGCCGCCCAGTGGGAGCCCGGCACCGACGTGTCGGAGGACGGCGACGTGTTCGCCTTCTACCTGCCCACCGTCACCGAGGACTTCGGTCGTCCGGTGCTCGGCGGCGGCGAGTTCGTGGCGGCCTTCGACAGCCGTCCCGAGGTCCAGGCCTTCCAGACCTACCTGTCCTCCGACGTGTGGGCCAACGAGAAGGCCAAGGCCACGCCCGACGGTGGCTGGGTCACCGCCAACACCGGTCTCGACATCTCCAACCTGAGCAGCCCGATCGACATCCTGTCGGCCGAGACGTTCCAGGACCCCGACGCCGTCTTCCGCTTCGACGGCTCCGACCAGATGCCCAGCGCCGTCGGCGCCGGCTCCTTCTGGAAGGAGATGACGGCGTGGATCACCGGTCAGAGCACCGCTGACGCGCTGACCAACATCGAGGAGTCCTGGCCCGCCTCCTGAGGTGAGCCACCGACGTCGGGCCGCGGGCCGCGCCCGCGGCCCGACGTCGACCCCGCCCCGGCTCCCGGGGCGCCCAGAGCCGGCCGGCGCACAGCGTCGAGCCCCAGGTACGGCGTGACCAGGCGGACGAGCCCTCGGGGGCCCGACGCGGTCACCGACAGGAACGGTGAGACGTGACCACCTCCGACAAGCTCCTCCACATGCTGATCGCCGTCGTGCTGTTCTTCGGCGTGATGGCCCTGATCCTCCTGGCCACCCAGCGGCTGCGCTCGCGCCGCGGTGAGCGCGTGCAGGCGGCGGCCTTCCTCGGCCCCTCCCTGCTCCTCGTCGCCGTGGGCCTGCTCTACCCCGCGGTGCTGACCGTCTGGCAGTCCTTCCACGGCCCCAACGGCGAGGAGTTCGTCGGGCTGGAGAACTACGTCACGGTCGTCACCGACAAGGAGCAGCTGACCGTGCTGCGCAACACCGCCCTGTGGGTGGTGCTGACCCCGCTGCTGGCCACCGGCATCGGCCTGGTCTACGCCGTCATCATCGACAAGTCGCGCTTCGAGAAGGTCGCCAAGGCGCTCATCTTCCTGCCGATGGCGATCTCGCTGGTGGGGGCCTCGATCATCTGGAAGTTCGTCTACGACTACCGCCAGACCTCCGCCGACCAGATCGGCCTGCTCAACCAGGTGCTCAAGAGCCTGGGCTTCGACACCTACCAGGTGCTGCTGACGGGCCCGTGGAACACGCTGTTCCTCATCGTCATCATGGTCTGGGTCCAGGCCGGCTTCGCCATGACGATCCTCTCGGCCTCGATCAAGGCCATCCCGGAGGACATCGTCGAGGCCGCGCGGCTCGACGGCGTCAACGGCCTCAAGCTCTTCCGCCACATCACCGTGCCGAGCATCCGGCCCTCGCTGATCGTCGTGCTGACGACCATCAGCATCGCCACGCTGAAGGTCTTCGACATCGTGCGCACCAGCACGGGCGGCAACTTCGACTCCAGCGTGCTGGCCTACGAGTTCTACCGCCAGTACTTCGTCGCGGGCAACGAAGGGCTGGCGACCGCGCTGGCCGTCGTCATCTTCATCCTCGTGACGCCCATCGTCATCTACAACATCGTTCAGATGCGCAAGCTGGAGGCCCGATGACCACCGCCACGCCCCTCGTCGGCACGCCCGGCACCCCCGGGACCGGGAGCGACCAGCCCGTGGTCCCGGCGTCGACCGCGGCCAAGCAGCAGCTCACCAACCGCTGGGCCTCGCTCGCAGCGGTCGTCATCGCCGCGCTGTGGACGGTGCCGACCTTCGGGCTCTTCATCTCCTCGCTGCGCCCCGAGGGCGAGGTCAAGGGCAGCGGCTGGTGGAACTTCTTCACCGACCCCAACGTCACCCTCGACAACTACAAGCAGGTCATCAACGGCGCCGACACCGACCTGGCGACCTACCTGGTCAACTCCGCGGTGATCACCATCCCGGCCGTGCTCATCCCCATCAGCCTGGCGACCCTGGCCGCCTACGCGTTCGCCTGGATGGACTTCAAGGGCCGCGACGCGCTCTTCGTGGCGATCTTCGCCCTCCAGATCGTGCCGATCCAGGTCACGCTGATCCCGCTGCTCTCGCTCTACGTCGAGCCGCCGTTCAACCTGATGCCGCTGGCCGGCCGCGACGCCCCCGGCGGCGGCTTCTACACGATCTGGCTCTCCCACGCGATCTTCGCGCTCCCGCTGGCGATCTTCCTGCTGCACAACTTCATGCGCGAGATCCCCGGCGAGCTCATCGAGTCGGCGCGCGTCGACGGCGCCGGGCACGTGCAGATCTTCACGCGCATCATGCTGCCCCTGATGGCCCCGGCCATCGCCGCCTTCGGCATCTTCCAGTTCCTCTGGGTGTGGAACGACCTGCTCGTGGCCCTCGTCTTCGGCGGCGGCAACCTCGACATCTCACCGCTCACCGTGCGCCTGGCCGCCCTGGCCGGTCAGCGCGGCGAGGACTGGCACCTGCTCTCGGCCGGGGCGTTCGTGTCGCTGATCGTGCCGCTCGTGGTGTTCCTGTCGCTGCAGCGCTACTTCGTGCGCGGGCTGCTGGCCGGCAGTGTCAAGGGGTGACCTCACCCCGCGCGACCTGAGCCAGCCACTGGTAGGAGGCCTTCGGGGTGCGGGTCTGGTCCGCCGGGTCGATGTGGACCAGGCCGAAGGTCTTGGTGTAGCCCTCGGCCCACTCGAAGTTGTCCAGCAGCGTCCACACGACGTAGGCGCGCACGTCGGCGCCGGCCGCGCGGGCGCGGTGGGTGGCGGCGAGGTGGCCGCGCAGGTAGTCGATGCGGTCGTCGTCCTGCACCACCCCGTCGACGCGCTCGGCGTCGGCGCAGGCGGCGCCGTTCTCGGTGACGAGGATCGGCAGCCCGGTGCGGCGGTGGGTCTCGACGAGCAGCTCCTCCAGCCCGTCGGCCACGACCTCCCAGCCGATGTCGGTGCGCGGCTCGCGCACGACCAGGTCGAAGTCGCCCACCCCCGGGTACGCCGCGCCCTCGGGGTGCGGCGGTCGGCCGGGCACGACCAGGTCGGGGCGGGTCGGGGTGTAGTAGTTGACCCCGAGCCAGTCGGCCGAGCCCTGCACGAGCTCCAGGTCGCCGGGCCGGACGAGCTCGGGGTCGGCGAGCTCCGGCGCCACGGCGAGCACGCTCTCGCCGTACTCCCCGTCGACGAGGGGATCGAGCCACACCCGGTTGCGCAGCGCGTCGATGCGCTCGGCCAGCGGCTCGGCCTCGGGCCGCTCCGGCCACACCGGGGCGAGGTTGAGCACCGTGCCGACGTCGACGGCGTGCGCGGCGCGGATGCGCTCGGCGGCCAGGGCGTGGCTGAGGTTGAGGTGGTGCACGGCGCGGTGCGCGCCGCCGCCCTCGCGGCGACCCGGGGCGAAGACGCCCGCGGCGTGGCCGAGGTAGGCGGTGCACCACGGCTCGTTGTGGGTGGCCCAGACCCCGACACGGTCGGCCAGCCGGTCGGCGACGACCTCGGCGTAGTCGGCGAAGGCCTCGGCCGTGGTGCGCACCAGCCAGCCGCCCTCGTCCTCCAGGGCCTGCGGCAGGTCCCAGTGGTAGAGCGTCGCGGTCGGCACGATCCCGCGCTCCAGCAGCGCGTCGACGACGCGGTCGTAGTGGTCCAGCCCGCGGGTCTCCACGCGGCCGCGGCCCTCGGGCTGGATGCGGGGCCAGGCGATCGAGAAGCGGTACCACCGCACGCCCAGGCCGGCCACGAGGTCGGCGTCCTCGAGGTGGCGGTGGTAGGAGTCGCACGCGGTGGCGCCGCTGCTGGCGTCCTTGATCGTGCCGGGGCGCGCGGTGAAGGTGTCCCACACCGACGGGCCGCGGCCGTCGACGTCGACGGCGCCCTCGATCTGGTAGGCCGCCGTGGCGGTGCCCAGCTCGAGCACCGACCCGTCGGGCAGGCGGTGCGGGAGGCGGGCTGCGGTGTCTGCCGGGCGCGGGTCCACTGTGCTCATGGCCACACCGTACGGCCCGCCACCCCCGGACCGGCAGGACGGCGCCGATGACCGGCATCCACGACCTCGCCCGCGAGGTCGGTGTCTCGACCGCCACGGTCTCGCGCGCGCTGCGGGGGCTGCCGCGGGTCTCGGAGTCCACCCGCGAGCGGGTGCTCGAGGCCGCGGTGCGGCTGGGCTACGTGCCCTCCCCGCACGCGGTCGGCCTGGCCAGCGGGGGTCAGACCCGCTCGGTGGCGATCGTCGTGCCGTTCGTGACCCGGTGGTACTTCGCCGCGGTCGTGCACGGCGCCGAGCAGGTGCTGCGCGAGCAGGGCTACGACCTGCTGCTCTACAACCTCGCCGGCGACTCCGCGGCGCGGCACCGGGTGCTGCGGACCCAGGTGCTGACCAAGCGCGTCGACGCCGTGCTGGTGGTCGGGCTGGGTCCGACCGCCGAGGAGGTCGCGGCGATGCAGCGGCAGGGCAGCCCCGTCGTGACCCTGGGTGCACGGGTCGAGGAGTGGTCGAGCGTGAGGATCGACGACGTCGAGGCGTCGCGCACCGCGATGCGTCACCTGCTCGACCTGGGCCACCGCCGCATCGCCTTCGTCGGGGGTCTGGGCGAGGACGGCCTCGACTTCACCACGCCGACGGCGCGGCTGGAGGGCTACCGCTCCTCGCTGCGCGACGCCGGGCTCCCGCTCGACCCCGCGCTCGAGCTCGACGGTCGCTTCACCCTCGACGGCGGGGTCGACTGCGGTCGCGCCGTCGCGGCCCTGGGCCACCGTCCCACCGCGGTCTTCTGCGCCTCCGACGAGATGGCGATCGGGCTGATGAGCGCGCTGCGCGAGTCCGGGCTGCGCGTGCCCGAGGACGTCTCGGTGGTCGGTGTCGACGACCACGAGATGGCGCGGTTCTTCGACCTCACCACGGTGCGTCAGCCCGTGCACGAGCAGGGCCGCATCGCCGCCCAGCAGATCCTGCGGTCGCTGGGGGCCGCCGACGGGCCGGGCGAGGTCGTGCCCGAGCACGTCGAGCTCGCCACCGAGCTGGTCGTGCGCGCCACCACCGCCGCGGTGTGAGCGACCGGGCGGCCCTCAGAGCCGGCGGATCACCTTGGCCGGGTTGCCCACGGCCACGACGTCGGCGGGCAGGTCGCGGGTGACCACGGAGCCGGCGCCGACCACCGTGTTGGCGCCGATGGTGACGCCGGGGCACACGATCGTGCCGCCGCCGAGCCAGACGTTGTCGCCGATGGTGATGGGTCGCGCCCCCTCCCACTTGGCGCGCCGCGGCTCGGCCTCGACGGGGTGGGTGGGGGTGAGCAGCTGGACGTTGGGTCCGATCTGCACGTCGTCGCCGATGACCACCTCGGCGACGTCGAGGCAGACGAGGCCGAAGTTGACGAAGGTGCGGGCGCCGATGCGGGTGCGGTAGCCGTAGTCGACGTGGAGCGGGGGGCGGATCTCGGTCTCCGCGCCGATCGCGCCGAGGAGCTCGACCAGCAGGGCGCGACGCTCCCGCGCCTCCGAGGGCGGCAGGTGGTTGATGCGGTGGGCGAGGTCGCGCGCGGCGAGGCTCTCGCGCTCCAGGTCGGGGTCGTCGGCGATGTAGGGGTCGCCGGCGAGCATCCGCTCGCGCATCGAGCGGTTGTCGGGGAAGGACGGGTCGGGCAGGGCGTCAGGCATGCGCCGATGCTTCCACGCCGTCGGTCAGCGCATCGAGTAGGTGGCCATCGAGACCGCGACGTAGTGGCTGGCGAAGGCCAGGATCGTGAAGGTGTGGAAGACCTCGTGGAAGCCGAACCAGCGCGGCGAGGGGTTGGGCCGCTTGAAGCCGTAGACCGCGCCGCCGAGGGTGTAGAGCACCCCGCCGGCGGCCACGAGCACCAGCACGCCGATGGCCATCGACGTGCCGAGCTGCTCGGTGGCGCCCTCGATGAACCCGGGGATGAAGAACACCGCGGCCCAGCCCATCGCGATGTAGATCGGGGTGTAGAGCCAGCGCGGCGCGTCGGTCCACAGCACCCGGAAGCCGACGCCGAGCAGGGCGGTGGACCAGATGGTCGTCAGCAGCACGACCTGTTGCGAGCCGTCGAGCAGGATCAGCGTCAGCGGGGTGTAGGAGCCCGCGATGAGGATGAAGATGTTGGAGTGGTCGAAGCGGCGCAGGAAGCCCCAGACGGCCGGCGACCAGGTGCCGGTGTGGTAGATCGCCGAGACGGTGAACAGCAGCAGCGCGGAGCCGGTGAAGACGGCCGAGCCGATCTTCGTGGTCTCCGTCGGCGACAGCACGACCAGCACGATGCCCGCGGCCAGGGTCAGCGGGGCCGTGCCGAGGTGCAGCCACCCGCGCAGCTTCGGCTTGATGTCGGCGAGGGTCTCGCTGATGGTCTCCTGCACCGAGTCGACCCTCGAGCGCACCGCCTGGGGGATGTGCTGGTCCATGGCCCGACAGTACCGGCCGGCACGTCGACCCGCCGAAGCCAGGACGCCTGGTCGGCGAGGCGGTGACCACCGCCCCGACGGCGCTAACCTTGTCCGGTGGCGGACTGGAAGCGCGGGCTCAGGAGCGTGCTCTACCCGGCCTATGAGGCGCGGGTGCTGCGGCGCATGCCCGCCAACCTGCCCCAGCACGTCGGGGTGATGCTCGACGGCAACCGTCGGTGGGCCCGCGCCGTGGGTCGCGACACCGCCCACGGCCACCGAGCCGGGGCCGCCAACATCGAGCCGCTGCTCGGCTGGTGCGACGAGGTCGGCATCGGCGTCGTCACCCTGTGGCTGCTCTCCACCGACAACCTCAACCGGCCGCCCGACGAGCTCGAGCCGCTGCTGGAGATCATCGAGGAGGCCGTGGCCTCCCTGGCCGACCAGCAGCGCTGGCGGCTGCACCCGGTGGGCGCGCTCGACCTGCTGCCGGCGGCCACCGCGGAGCGGCTCAAGGCGGCGCAGGAGGCCACGCGCGAGGTCGACGGCATGCTGGTCAACGTCGCCGTGGGCTACGGCGGACGGCGCGAGATCGCCGACGCCGTGCGCTCGCTGCTGCTCGAGCACGCCGAGCGCGGGACCTCGCTGGAGGAGCTCGCGGCCCAGCTGGAGGTCGACCACATCTCCGCCCACCTCTACACCAAGGGCCAGCCCGACCCCGACCTCGTCATCCGCACGAGCGGCGAGCAGCGGCTCGGCGGCTTCCTGCTGTGGCAGAGCGCGAAGTCGGAGTTCTACTTCTGCGAGGCCTACTGGCCCGACTTCCGCCGCGTCGACTTCCTGCGCGCGATCCGCGCCTACGCCCTGCGCGACCGCCGCCACGGCTCCTGAGGCCGACCTGCCCGACGCCCGCCCGGCGGCGACGGCGGGGCGCCTGCGCGTCCGCCTGTCCCGGCCCGGTGACGTTCACGAGCGCGTCACGGCGTGTTGCCTCGAAACCGGTCGGCGGGGGGCTACTTTCGCAAGCATCGGCGGGTGGGGAAGCCCGCCGTACCAGGAGGCCCGATCGTGCTCACCCACGACTGCACCACGCACGGCTCGTCGCCGTGCGCGGACGGAGGCGGGCACTCCCGCCTGCGGGTTCCTTCCCGGTCCATCCGTGTGAAGTAGGACCGCGGCGAGGAGTGCGCGCGGCGGTCCGTGAGGGGTGTCCCGTGCCGTCTCAGGCCCAGCAGTCGCAGCAGTCCCCCGGATCCACCCGCACCCGCCGCAAGGCCCCCGCCCGCGCCGCGGCGCCGGCGGTGCGTACCTACGTACTCGACACCAGCGTCCTGCTGGCCGACCCCGGTGCCCTCAAGCGCTTCGCCGAGCACGAGGTGGTGCTCCCCGTCGTGGTCATCACCGAGCTCGAGGGCAAGCGTCACCACCCCGAGCTGGGCTACTTCGCCCGCACCGCCCTGCGCACGCTCGATGAGCTGCGCATCCTCCACGGCCGCCTCGACGAGCCGGTGCCGGTGGGGGAGGAGGGCGGCACCCTGCGCGTCGAGCTCAACCACACCGACGCCAGCTCGCTGCCCTCGGGCTTCCGCCTCGGCGACAACGACACCCGCATCCTCGCCGTCGCCCACAACCTCTCCACCGAGGGCCTAGCGGTCACCCTGGTCTCCAAGGACCTGCCGCTGCGGATCAAGGCCTCGGCGGTCGGGCTCGACGCGCAGGAGTACCGCGCGGAGGCGATCAGCGACTCCGACACCGGCTACTCCGGCATGGCCGAGCTGGAGGTCGCGGCCAGCGACCTCGACGAGCTCTACGACGACGGCGTCGTCGACCTCGACGCCGCGCGCGACCTGCCATGCCACCAGGGTCTCGTGCTGCTCTCCGACCGCGGCTCCGCGCTCGGCCGCGTCGGACCCGACAAGCAGGTCCACCTCGTGCGCGGCGACCGGGAGGCGTTCGGTGTCCACGGCCGGTCGGCGGAGCAGCGGATCGCGCTGGAGATGCTCCTCGACCCCGAGGTGGGCATCGTGTCGCTCGGCGGCCGCGCCGGCACCGGCAAGTCGGCCATGGCGCTGTGCGCGGGGCTGGAGGCGGTGCTCGAGCGCGGCCAGCACAAGAAGGTCGTGGTCTTCCGCCCGCTCTTCGCCGTGGGGGGCCAGGAGCTCGGCTACCTGCCCGGGTCGGAGTCGGAGAAGATGTCGCCCTGGGGCCAGGCGGTCTTCGACACCCTCGGCGCGATGACCTCGCGCGACGTCATCGACGAGATCCTCGACCGCGGCATGCTCGAGGTGCTCCCGCTGACCCACATCCGCGGCCGTTCGCTGCACGACGCCTTCGTCATCGTCGACGAGGCGCAGTCGCTGGAGCGCAACGTGCTGCTCACGGTGCTCTCCCGCATCGGGGCCAACTCCAAGGTCGTCCTCACCCACGACGTCGCGCAGCGCGACAACCTGCGGGTCGGGCGCCACGACGGGGTGGTGGCGGTGATCGAGAAGCTCAAGGGCCACCCGCTCTTCGCCCACGTCACGCTGACGCGCTCCGAGCGCTCGCCCATCGCGGCACTGGTCACCGAGATGCTGGAGAACGTCACGCTCTGACGGCCCCAGGTCCTCGCCCCTCACCGGCCCCGCCCACCCCGGGGCGGGGCCGGTGTGGCGGCGGAGGTCTGCTGTGACGCATGTGGCGAGACCCGCGCCACCTTTGTCCACCACCGTGGCGGTTCGGTTTGCGTGCCCCTGGATGGTCATGCAAGGTGGACGGCGTTCGTCACTCGTGATCCACCGGGGCAGACCGCCCGATCGCGTGACCAGAGCATCGGCCCGTGTCGTCTACCCGTGAGTCCATCGCCTTGTCGAAGCACGTGAAGTACGTCCCG
Organism: Nocardioides sp. Leaf374; assembly: GCF_916862475.1. Classification (NCBI taxonomy): domain Bacteria; kingdom Bacillati; phylum Actinomycetota; class Actinomycetes; order Propionibacteriales; family Nocardioidaceae; genus Nocardioides; species Nocardioides sp. Leaf374. Next base: position 70,436 of record NZ_CAKASO010000003.1, on the reverse strand, counting down.
AAGCACCGCTCGGTTCCCGCGCCCTCGCGCGTGGCCCAGGTGCCCCGCCAGGCCCTGCGCAGCACCGTGGTCCTCTCCTCGTTGGCCGTCGCGGCCACCGGCGTGAGCGTCGCCGGCGGCGTGGTCGGGTCCGACCCGGCCGTGAGCGCCGCCGACTCCGTGAGCGCCGACGCCGCCTCGCCGGTCGCGGCGGCGGTCGACCCCGACGACGCGACCGCCGGCGTCGAGCTGGTCACCGGCAGCGCCGTGCTCGAGGAGCGCCAGCCCGCCGTGTCGCGCTCCGCCGACCGCCGCGTCGCCAGCGACCCGGCCAAGGTCGCTGCGCTCTCGGCCGACGAGGGCCCGGCGCTGACCCGCACCGAGGACATCGCCGACCTCGACCCGCGCTCGATCGCGCAGTCGCTGATGGGCGAGTTCGGCTTCTCCTCCGACCAGTTCGGCTGCCTCGACTCGCTGTGGACCCGCGAGTCGAACTGGACCGTGAACGCCGACAACCCGACCTCCTCGGCCTACGGCATCCCGCAGGCGCTGCCCGGCGAGAAGATGGCCTCCGCCGGCGCCGACTGGGCCACCAACCCCGCCACGCAGATCCGGTGGGGGCTGGGCTACATCCAGGACCGCTACGGCAGCCCCTGCGGCGCCTGGGCCCACAGCGAGAGCGTCGGCTGGTACTGACCGGCGCGTCGGCCGCCACCGGTCGACGTCAGGACCGCGGTGCGCTCACGCGTCGTGGACGAGCTGCACGCCTCGGGCGACGGCCGCGGTCAGCACGCTGTAGGCGCCGAGGACCCCGAGCACCCACCCGGCCGCGGTGAAGACCGGGTCGCCCTCGACGGCGTCGACGGTCAGCGCGCCGAGCACGAGGGCGATCACGCCCAGCACGAGGTAACCCAGGCCGAGCGACGTGCGGTAGCGGGGGCGGGGCTGCGTCTCGGTCTCCACGCCCGCAGTGTGGCCGACCCACGGCGTCGCGCCGCGCAGCCGCGCCCGGCTGCGACGAGGTGGTGCGGCGTTGCGCTCAGCGGCCTTGTGGACGCCGTGCGGGCGGTCGGAGGATCGCAGCAGCGCCGGGTCGCCGACCTGGCCCTGCCCGAGAGGACACACCGTGGTCGACGCTGACACCACCGACGCCACCACCACCGGCCCCCCTGCGGCCATTGCGCAGGCCCTCGCCGACGCCGACCGCGACCTGGGCCGGCTCGACGCCGCTCTGGCCGAGCTCACCGACGGCGACCTGCACCGCGCCCACCGCGACGGTGGCTGGACGGTGGCCCAGGTCGTCTCGCACATCAACATGTGCGCGATCCTGTGGCTCGGCGACATGCGACGCCTCGAGGCCGACCCCGAGCTCGACTTCTTCTTCCGCGAGGAGGTCGGTCACGACCTCACGGGCTACCCGCCGCCCACCATCGACCTCGCCCGTGGGCAGCTCGCCCGCACCCGGCGCACCCTGGCCACCGCCGGTGCGGTGGTGCCGGCCGAGCTGCTCGCACGCACCGTCACCATCCCCGACCTCGGCACGATGACGGTCGAGGAGTGGACGCCGCTCATCGTGGGCCACGCCTCCGGCCACACCGAGCAGGCCTTCGAGATCATGCGCGACCGCGGCTTCGCGCCCGAGGGCGTCTGATGCGCGCCGCGGTGCTGACGGGCCTGGAGACCGTCGAGCTGCAGGAGCGCCCCGAGCCCGAGGCCCGCCCCGGGTGGGTCGTGCTCACGATCGAGGCGGCGTCGCTGTGCGGCACCGACGTCCACCAGTACGACGGGCGCATCGACACCCCCTTCCCCCGGGTCCCGGGCCACGACTTCTCCGGCCGGGTGCTAAGCGTGGGCGAGGGCGTCGACGAGTCGTGGGTGGGTCGGGCCGTCGCGGTGAAGCCGTCGCTGCCGTGCGGCGACTGCCCCGAGTGCCACACCGACAAGCCCTTCGACTGCAAGAAGAAGAAGCTCATCGGCCTGTGGTCCGACGGCTGCCTCACCGAGCGGATCGCCGTGCCCGTGGTGAACCTCATCCCGCGTCCCGACGGCGTCGAGGCCTGGCAGGCCGCGCTCCTGGAGCCGCTGGCCGTCGGTCTCAACACCGTCGACCGGCTCCGGATCGTGCTGGGCGAGAGCGTGGTCGTGCTCGGGCAGGGCCCGATCGGGCTCGCGCTGACCCGCCTCTGCGCGCTCTCGGGCGCAGGCCGGCTGATCGTCACCGACGCCCGGGAGGCGCCCTTCGCGGTGTCGCGGGCCTACGGCGCGAGCGACTGCATCGACGTCACCCGGACCGACGCGACCCAGGCGATCCTCGACCTCACCGACGGCGCGGGCGCCGACATCGTCATCGAGACCAGCGGCTTCCCGGCGTCGTCGGCGATGGTGCTCGACGCGGTGCGCAAGGAGGGCAAGGTGGCGCACATCGGCTGGGCCAACGACCTGCCCCCGTTGCCGGTGATCCCGATCATGGCCAAGACCCTCACGGTCTACGGCGTGGGCGGCAACGGCGGGCGCGGGCAGTACGAGCGCAGCCTCGAGCTGGTGCGCTCCGGGCGCATCGACCTCGACCCCGTGGTGACGCACCGCTTCGGCCTCGACCAGATCGAGGAGGCCTTCGCGACCGCGGCCTCGAAGAGCGACGGCGCGATCAAGGTCGTCGTCACGCCCTGACCCGCCCCGACCCGCCCTGCTGTCGCCAGCGCGACGGCCGCGCCGCCCCGAGACCCTCGGGGCGGCGCGGCCGTGGGGGCGGGGCTCAGCCCGCGGCGCGCTTGTAGGGGTCGGGCGGGAACCAGCCACGGTCGACCACGGCCTGCGACCACCCCGAGAGCCGCTCCAGGAGACCGTCGAGCTCCTCGCCCAGCGCCTCGACGACCCGCTGCTCCCCGCGGTCGGTGGCCTCCTCGACCTCCTCGCGCAGCGCGCGGCCGGCCTCGGTCAGGCGCCCGTCGGCCACCAGGCCGCGCGCGGTGAGCGAGGCGGTCGCCGCCTCCATCTGCTCCGGGGACCACCCGCGGCTCGCGGTGTAGGCCAGCGGCTCCCAGCCCACCCACAGCTCGGTCAGCACGTTGGCCTCCACGCCGTCGAGGCCGGCGCCGGCGAGCGCCGCCAGGTGCCCGTCGCCGCGGTGCTCGCGCAGCAGGTTGCAGCCGTGCCACAGCCGGGCCAGGCGGTCCTCGGGCCAGCCGGCCCCGAGCAGCCCGGCGAACATCGGACGCCCCGGCAGCGGCGCGGCCGCGACCGCCCGCTCCAGCAGCGCCAGGACCTCGTCGAGACCGTCGGGGTCCTCACCCAGCACGGCCGCCAGGGCCGCCGAGGACCCCGCGGCGCGGGCGGCGCGCATCTGCGCCAGCGGCAGCGCGGCGCGCCCGGCGTCGTAGAGCCCGCTCACCAGGCCGGGCTCGAAGACCCCGAAGGACGAGACCGCGACCATGGCCTCGGGCTCGCCCAGGCTGCTGGAGCGGCCCCACACGTAGCCGAGCAGGAAGTCGAGGCCGTGCGCGGCGTAGGCGTCGTAGGCCGGCTCGCTCCAGTAGCAGACCGCGGCCAGCGGCTCGATGGTGTCGCGCAGGCGGCGGGCGGGGGTGCTCCACCCGACGTCGTGGGTGGTGCCCTCGCGGGGCGTGAAGAAGGCGGCTCGGGCCTCGGCGTAGTCCATGACGTGATGATGGCCACAGCAGGGGCCGCTCGGCCATGGCTGGGGGCCAGGTGTGCACGGATCGGTCAGGTGGGTGCGCAGGCCGGATAGTGACCCCGCGGGGGCCCGACCAGACTGCGGGAGGACGCACCGTCCGGCGGTGCGTCCTGCCGTCCCGACCACGCGGCCGCGAGGCCGCTCGGAAGAAGGAGCCCGCGTGACCGGCGCCCCCCGCACCCCCGTCGAGCTGGTCGAGGTCGGCCCGCGCGACGGCCTGCAGAACGAGGACCGCGCGCTCCCCGTCGAGACCCGGGTGGCCCTGGTCGAGCGGCTGCTCGACCTCGGGCTGCGGCGACTGGAGGTCGCGAGCTTCGTGCGCCCCGACCGGGTGCCGCAGATGGCCGGGGCCGAGGAGCTCCTCGCCGCCCTGCCCGACCGCAGCGACGCGACGTACGTCGGGCTGGTGCTGAACCGCCGTGGGGCCGAGCGCGCGGTGCTCACCGGCTGTCACGAGCTCAACATGGTGGTGCCGGTGACCGACACCTTCGCCGTGCGCAACCAGGGCGCCGACACCGCGGCCCTGCTCGAGCAGGCCCGCGACGTCGTGAGGATCGGCCACGAGGCGGGCCGCACGGTCTCGGTCACCCTCGCCGTGGCCTTCGGGTGCCCCTTCGAGGGCGATGTGCCCGCCGCGCGCTGGCGCGACGTCGTCGACCGTGCCCTCGACCTGGGCGCCGACGAGCTGGCGCTGGCCGACACGGTCGGCGTCGGCGTGCCCACGCAGGTCGAGGAGCTGGGCTCCCACGTGGCGCAGGACGCGCGCGCCGCCGGGCTGCGCTTCCACTTCCACAACACCCGCAACACCGGCTACGCCAACGCCTGGGCGGCCACCGGGCTGGCGCTGCGCGAGGGCGCGCGCGTGGCCCTCGACGCCTCGATCGGCGGCTTCGGCGGCTGCCCGTTCGCGCCCGCCGCCACCGGCAACATCGCCACCGAGGACCTGGCCTGGCTGCTGCGGCGAGGCGGGGTCGACGTCGCGGGGCCGGCCCGGCTCGACCAGCCGGCCGCCGCCGAGGTGGCGCGGTGGCTCTCGCAGCGGCTCGACAGCCCCGTGCAGGGCCTGCTCGTGCCCGCCGGCGACTTCGGCGGCCCGGCATGAGCGCCGCCGGACCGGACCGCGAACGGCCCCTGGCCGGCCTGCGGGTCGTGGAGCTGGGCAACTTCATCGCCGCGCCGACGGCGGGACGGCTGCTGGCCGACTTCGGCGCCGAGGTGGTCAAGATCGAGCGCCCGCGCACCGGCGACGAGCTGCGCAACTGGCGCCTCTACGCCGGCGACACCTCGATGCTCTACCGCACCATCAACCGCGGGAAGCTCTCCGTCGAGCTCGACCTGCGCACGCAGGAGGGGCGCGACACCGTGCTCGACCTCGTCGCCCGCTCCGACGCCCTGGTGGAGAACTTCCGCCCCGGCACCCTCGACCGGTGGGGCCTGGACGCCGCGACGCTGGAGCGCGTCAACCCCGAGCTCGTGGTGGCCCGTGTCTCCGCCTTCGGCCAGACCGGGCCGCTGTCGGCGCGGCCGGGCTTCGCGGCGGTCGCCGAGGCCTTCGGTGGCATGCGCGAGCTGGTCGGGGAGGCCGACCGTCCGCCGGCACGGGTCGGGGTCTCGATCGGCGACTCCATCGCCGGCCTCTACGCCGCCTTCGGCGTCGTGATGTCGCTCTTCGACCGCGAGCAGCGCCGCCGGCTGGCCGCGCCCGCGGTGGGCCCTGCCGCGCGCCACATCGACGTCGCGCTGCACGAGGCGGTGTTCTCGATGATGGAGTCGCTGGTGCCCGACTACAGCGCCCACGACGTGCTCCGCGAGCGCACGGGCGGGCGCATGGAGGGCATCGCCCCCTCCAACGCCTACCGGTGCGCCGACGGCCAGTCGGTGGTCGTGGCCGGCAACGCCGACGGCATCTTCGGGCGCTACATGCGCGCCATCGGCCGTCCCGACCTCGCCGAGGACCCCGGGCTCGCGCGCAACGCCCAGCGCTGGCAGCGCCGCGAGGAGCTCGACGGGGCCATCGAGGCGTGGACCGGCACCCTCGACCGCGCCGAGGTCCTCGCGCGCCTCGAGGAGGCGGGCGTGCCGGCCGGGCCGATCTACCAGGCCGACGACATCGTGGCCGACGAGCAGTACCTCGCCCGCGACATGGTGCAGTGGCGCCCGGTCGACGTCGGCGGCACCACCCGCGAGGTCGCCTTCCCGGGGATCGTGCCCGTGCTCGGCGAGCGCTCCCTGCCGCTGGGCGAGGTCGGGCCCGACCTCGGCGAGCACACCCACCAGGTCGTCGCGGGTCTGCTCGGGCGACCCTGCCCGTGCCGCGCGTGCACCGCCGAGGCAGAGTGCGACCAGCCCGACCCCGCCACCGGATCCCAGGAGACAGCGTGACCAGCACCCCCGAGCAGGCCACCGACCGCGGCGACGTCCCGAGCGGCCCCGACGGCCCCGAGGCCACCCGCGGCGTCGACGTCGAGACCCTGCGGCAGGTCTCCCAGCGTGTGCTGTGGCTGGCCAGCGCCATCGTCGACGCGGCCAACCGCGGTCGTCCCAACGACACCGGGGTGAAGGTGGGCGGCCACCAGTCGTCGTCGGCCTCGATGGTCGACATCATGGTGGCGCTGTGGTTCCACGGTCTCGACCACCGCGACCGGGTCTCGGTCAAGCCCCACGCCTCGCCGGTGCTCCACGCGGTCAACCACCTCCTCGGGGACCTCGACGCCTCCTACCTGCCGACCCTGCGCGAGCGCGGCGGCCTCCAGGCCTACCCGTCGCGGTCCAAGGACCCCGACACCGTCGACTTCTCCACCGGGTCGGTCGGCATCGGGGCCACCGCCACGCTGTGGGCGGCGATGGCCCACCGCTACGTGCGCTCGCAGTTCCCCGGCTCCACCCCCGAGGCGGGCCGCTTCATCAGCCTGCTCGGCGACGCCGAGCTCGACGAGGGTGCGATCTGGGAGGCCGTGGCCGACCCCCAGGTCGCCAGCCTGGGGGAGCTGCTGTGGGTGGTCGACCTCAACCGGCAGTCGCTGGACCGGGTCGTGCCCGACATCCAGATCCAGCGGCTCGCGGCGATGTTCGAGGCGGCCGGCTGGCAGGTGGTGACCCTCAAGTGGGGCCGCCGCATCGGCGAGCTCTTCGCGCGCCCCGGCGGCGAGGCGCTGCGCCGGCGCATGGAGTCGATGCCCAACGAGGAGTACCAGCGGCTGCTGCGCGCCGACTCCTCCGAGCTGGCCGCGCGCGTGCTGGGCGACCAGGGCGACCCCGCGCTGCGCGACCTGCTCGCCGCGGTGCCCGCGGCCGAGCTGTCGGCGGCGGTGCGCGACCTGGGCGGCCACGACCTCGGCCTGCTCGTCGACACCTTCGCCGCGGTCGACGACCACCGGCCCACCGTGGTCTTCGCCTACACCGTCAAGGGGCGCGGCCTGCCCACCGAGGGCCACCCCAACAACCACTCCGTGCTGCTCAACGCCACCCAGATGCAGGCCCTCGCGGAGGCCTCCGGCACGTCCCTGGACGACCCGTGGGTCGGCTTCGCCCCCGACTCGCCCGCCGGTCGCCTCGCGGCCCGCCGCGCGGCCGACCTGGCCCGGCCGCCGGTCTCCGAGGTGGGCCGGCTCAGCGTGCCCGCCGAGCTCGGCCACGAGCACCGCAAGCCCGTGTCGACGCAGGCCGCGCTCGGTCGGCTCCTGGCCGACCTGGTGCGCGACGCGCCCGAGACCGCCGCCCGGGTCGTCACCTGCAGCCCCGACGTCGCCTCGTCGACCAACCTCGGCGGCTGGATCAACAAGACCGGCGTGTGGTCGGTGGCCGAGCGGCGCGACTGGTTCGCCGACGACGCCGAGCGGCTGCTGCGCTGGTCGGAGTCGCAGAGCGGTCAGCACATCGAGCTGGGCATCGCGGAGGTCAACACCGTCGGCCTGCTCGGCGAGCTCGGCGCCACCTGGTCGCGCTGGGGGGAGCGGCTGATCCCGATCGGCACCTTCTACGACCCCTTCGTGGGGCGCGCGCTCGAGCCGTGGTCCTTCGGCCTCTACGCCGGCGGCCAGTCGATCCTCGTCGGCACCCCGTCGGGGGTCACGCTGGCGCCCGAGGGCGGCGCCCACCAGTCGGTGTCGACACCCTCGATCGGCCTCGAGCAGCCGGGCTGCGTGGCCTGGGAGCCGGCCTTCGCCCACGACCTGGAGTGGTGCGTGCTGCGCGCCATGGACCAGGTCGGGCGCCCCGACGGCACCTCGGCCTACCTGCGCCTCTCGACCCGACCGGTCGACCCGGCGCTGGCGCGGGTGCCGGAGGACCCGGAGGGGCGCGAGCGGCGTCGCCGCCAGGCCGTCGCCGGCGGCTACCGCATCACCGACCACGACCCCGCGACGGAGCAGGTCACCCTGGTCGGGGTGGGCGCGGTCATGCCCGAGGTGCTCGCCGCGGCGACGCGGCTGGGCGAGCGCGGGATCGTGGCGGGCGTGGTCTGCCTGACCAGCCCCGACCTGGTCTGGCGCTCCTTCCAGCAGCGTGGCGACCGCGAGGGCGGCACCGGCTCGGGCGTGCTCGACCTGCTGCTGCCGCCGGGTCACCCCGCCCCGCTGGTCACGGTGCTCGACGGCCACCCCCACACCCTGGCCTTCCTCGCCGGTGCGCGCGGCGACCGGATGCGCTGCCTCGGGGTCTCGCAGTTCGGGCAGTCCACGAGCCTGCCCGACGCCTACGCCCTGCACGGGATCGACGTCACGAGCATCGCCTCGGCGGCCCTCGACCTGCTGGGCCGCTGAGGCGGCGCCTGCCTCGGGGGTCTGCGCGGCCTGCTCGCGGTCGGGCTTCACCGTCTCGCCTACGATGCGTGACGACGGTCACGGGGAGGTCCCCGGCCGGGGGAGGGACGACGTGGGCGACTACCTGACCACCGCTCCGGTGGTGCACACCACCAGCTTCGAGGAGGCCCGGGAGGCCGTCACGTCGGTCTACCTGCCCCACCGTCTCGAGGGCGGCAGCGACGTGCTCGACATGCGTCTCAACGCCGTCACCGACCGTCACCTCACGCTGGGCTACCTCACCTACCAGGCCGAGACAGAGCTGTGGATGCCGCCGACCGACGTGTGCTACCACGTCAACCTCGACCTGGTCGGGGAGACCTGGGCCTCGCGCGGCGGCCGGTCGAGCGCCCACACCCGGCCCCGGCGCGGCGGCACGGTGCTCACCCCCGACGTGCAGACCACGGTGCGGTGGTCCCACGACGCCGAGCAGCTCATCCTCAAGATCTCGCGGGCGGGCCTGGAGTCGCACCTCGCCGACCTGCTGGGCCGTCCGGTGGTCGACGTCGTCGCCTTCGACCTCTTCCTCGACCTGGAGTCGGCGGCCGGGCAGTCGCTGCTGCGCTCCGTGCAGTTCCTGGCCATCGAGCTCGACCGGCCCGGTGGGCTCGCCGACAGCCCGCTGGCGCGCCGCCAGCTGGAGTCCTACGTGCTGACCCAGCTGCTGCTGGCCGGGCGCCACCAGTACACCGACGACCTCACCGGCCGCGACGACCGGGCCCGGCTGGGACGGCTGGCGCCCGTCGTACGCCACATCGAGGAGCACGCCCACGAGGCGCTGACCCCCGAGGTGCTGGCCCGGGTGGGCTGCGTGAGCGTCCGCACGCTGCACGCCGCCTTCCAGGAGCAGCTGGGCGAGTCGCCCATGGCCCACGTGCGCCGGGTGCGCCTGGCCAAGGTGCGCGCCGAGCTGCTGGCCAGCGACCCGCTGGAGACCCGCGTCACCGACGTGGCCACGCGCTGGGGCTTCTTCCACCAGTCGCGCTTCGCCCAGCAGTACCGCGCGCAGTTCGACGAGCTGCCCAGCGCCACCCTGCAGCGCTGAGCCCACCCAGGGGCCGCGCTGCGCTGAGCGGCCGGGGGCGGGCGCGCAACGGATAGTCGGCCCGCCGCCGGGCCGCCTAGCGTCGTGACGACGGCCGGCGTCGGAGCCGGCCCCCGACCACGGGAGTCCACGTGAGCGAGTCCGGCGACCTCGAGACCTTCCAGCTCTTCATCGACGGCGAGCGGGTCGACGCCCTGTCGGGCCGCACCTTCGAGTCGACCAACCCCTACACCGGCCGCCCCTGGGCCGTCGTGGCCGACGGCGGGCCGGAGGACGTCGACCGGGCCGTGGCCTCCGCACGCGCGGCCTTCGAGGGCGAGTGGGGAGCGCGCAGCGGCTTCGAGCGCGCTGCGGTCATGCGCGACATCGCCGCCGCGATCACCGCCAACGCCGAGCGCCTGGCGCTGCTGGAGGTGCGGGACTCGGGCAAGCTCATGCGGGAGATGCGCGGCCAGCTCAAGGGCCTCGGCGCGTGGTACCTCTACTTCTCCGGCCTGGCCGACAAGCTGGAGGGCAAGACCGTGCCGGCGCTCGCTCCGCAGACCTACTTCGGCTACACCGTGCGCGAGCCGGTCGGCGTCGTCGGCGCGATCACGCCCTGGAACAGCCCCCTGCTGCTGCTCACCTTCAAGCTCGCGCCGCTGCTCGCCGCCGGGTGCACCGCGGTGGTCAAGCCCTCCGAGCACGCCCCGGCCTCGACCGTGGCCTTCGCCGAGGTGCTCCACGAGGCGGGCCTGCCCGCCGGGGTGCTCAACGTCGTCACCGGCTGGGACCGCTCCACCGGCGAGCGCCTGGCCGCCCACCCGGGCGTGGACAAGGTCGCCTTCACCGGCTCCACCGCGACCGGGGCGAAGGTGGCCCAGGCCGCCGTGGCCAACATCAACAAGGTCACCCTCGAGCTGGGCGGCAAGTCGCCCCAGGTCGTCTTCGCCGACGCCGACCTCGACGCGGCGGCCAACGGCCTGGTGGCCGGGGTCTTCGCGGCCACCGGCCAGACCTGCATGGCCGGCTCCCGCCTGATCGTGCACGAGTCGGTCAAGGACGAGCTCGTCGCCAAGGTCGTGGCCCGCGCCGAGAGCATCGTGCAGGGCGACCCGACCGACGCCGGCACCGAGATGGGGCCGGTCGCCAACCGCCCGCAGTACGAGAAGGTGCTGGGCTACCTCGACGGCGCCCGCGAGGAGGGGTGGACCATCGCCACCGGCGGCGGCCCCAACGACGACCTCGGCGGTCTCTTCGTGCGCCCCACCGTGGTCGTCGCGGAGCCCGAGGCGACCATCGTGCGCGAGGAGGTGTTCGGGCCCGTGCTGTCGGCCTACACCTTCAGCGACGAGGACGAGGCCGTGCGCCTGGCCAACGACACCCCCTACGGCCTGGCCGGGGCGGTCTGGACCAAGGACGTGCACCGCGCCCACCGGGTGGCCGGCAGGCTGCGGGCGGGCACGGTGTGGATCAACGCCTACCGCGTCGTGGCGCCCAACATGCCCTTCGGCGGCTTCGGGATGTCGGGCATCGGTCGGGAGAACGGCAGCGACGCCGTGGGGGAGTACCTCGAGGACAAGTCGGTCTTCGTGGAGCTCACCGGCGGCACCCGCGACCCCTTCCAGCTGGGCTGACCCGCGCCCGGCGGGCTCGCCCGCCGGGCTCAGGGGTGCGTCATCGACTCCACGTCGAGGGCCTCGTCGAGCTGGGCCTCGGTGAGCTCGCCGCGCTCGAGGAAGCCCATCGCGACGACGGTCTCGCGGATGGTGGCGCCGTCGGCGAGGGCCCGCTTGGCGACCGTCGCGGCGGCCTCGTAGCCGATGTGCTTGTTGAGCGGGGTCACCACGGAGGGCGAGGACTCGGCGTAGCCGCGCATGCGCCCGGCGTCGGCGGTGACGCCGTCGACGCAGCGACGCGCCAGCAGGGTCGAGGAGGTGGCGAGCAGGCGCACCGACTCCAGCAGGTTGCGCGCGATCACCGGCATCGCGACGTTGAGCTCGAAGGAGCCGCTGGCGCCGGCCACGGTGACGGTGGTGTCGTTGCCGATGACCTGGGCGCAGACCATGAGCGTGGCCTCGGGCAGGACCGGGTTGACCTTGCCGGGCATGATGCTCGAGCCGGGCTGGAGGTCGGGCAGGTGGATCTCCGCCAGACCCGTGGTGGGCCCCGAGGACATCCAGCGCAGGTCGTTGCAGATCTTGGTCAGGCCCACGGCGTAGGTGCGCAGCACCCCGGAGAGCTCGACGAGGGAGTCGCGGGTGCCCTGGGCCTCGAAGTGGTCGCGGGCCTCGGTGAAGGGCTGCCCGGTCTGCTCGCCGAGCAGCGCGATGGCGCGCTGCGGGAAGCCCCGCGGGGTGTTGATGCCGGTGCCGACGGCCGTGCCGCCCAGCGGCAGCTCGCGCACCCGGGGGAGCACCGACTCCAGCCGCTCCGCGGCGTAGCGCACCGTGGCGGCGTAGCCGCCGAGCTCCTGGCCGAGCATCACCGGGGTGGCGTCCATGAGGTGGGTGCGCCCCGACTTCACCAGCCCGGCGAACTCCTCGGCCTTGGCCTCCAGGGAGGAGGCCAGCACGTCGAGGGCGGGCAGCAGGTCCTCGGTGACGGCCAGGGTGGCCGCCACGTGGATCGCGGTCGGGAAGGTGTCGTTGCTCGACTGGCTGGCGTTGACGTGGTCGTTGGGGTGCACCTCGACGCCCGCGCGGGCGGCCAGCGAGGCGATCACCTCGTTGGCGTTCATGTTGGAGCTGGTGCCGGAGCCGGTCTGGAAGACATCGACGGGGAAGGCCTCGACGTGGGCGCCGGCGGCGACCTCGTCGGCGGCGGCCGCGATGGCGGCGGCCTGCTCCTCGGGCAGGATGCCCAGCGCGGCGTTGGCGCGCGCCGCGGCCGCCTTGACCTGGCCGATGGCCGCGACCAGCCGCGGCTCGATCGGCGTGCCGCTGATCGGGAAGTTCTCCACCGCACGCTGGGTCTGGGCCCGCCACAGCGCGTCGCGCGGCACCTCCACCTCGCCCATGCTGTCGTGCTCGACCCGCGTCGGCGGGCCGTCGGACGCGGGGGAGGTGCGGGTCGGGGAACCGGTGGGGAGGTCGGAGTCGCTCACACCTGGGACGGTACCCGCGAGACGTAGAGCCAGTACGTCTCCTCGCGCTCCTGCAGGCGCACGGGGAAGGGGCGCGCCTCGACCTCGCCGAGGACCGCGCGCATCGTCTCCTCCAGGCGTGGGGAGGCGTCGGCCGACCACACCACCAGCACCCCGCCGGGGCGCAGCACGCTGCGGGCCCGGTCGAGGAACGGCGCCTGGTAGAGCGAGGCGTTGGCGTCGTGCACGAGGTGGTCGGGTCCGTTGTCGACGTCGAGCAGCAGCAGGTCGTACGACGCGGGGCGCGCCTCGGCGAGGGCGACCGCGACGTCGGCCACCACCACGCGGGCCCGGGCGTCGGCCATCAGCGCGGGGCCGTGCGGCACGGTGCCGTCGCGCATCCAGGCGACCAGCGCCTCCTCGACCTCGACCACGGCGCAGCGCTCGACCCGGGGGTCGGCCAGCACCTCGTGCATCGTGTAGCCCAGGCCCAGACCACCGACGACGACGTCTCGGGGGTCGTCGCACAGCTCCAGCGCGGCACGGGCCAGCGCCCGCTCGGTGTGCACCTCCACGGTGTCCATGACGAAGACGCCGTTGGCGCGCAGCTCCAGCGCCCGCGAGCCGTCGTCGCCGCGGCGCTCGCGCAGCACCAGCTCGCCGCGCGCGCTCTCGGCGCGGGCGACCTCGACGTGGTGGACCTCGACGGGACCGGCTCCGGGCTGCACCCCGTCATCCTCGCCCATCGCGGGACGCGACGTCACCCGGGCGTCACACGGCCGTCACGCGGGGCTCAGGTCGCTCTCAGCCGGGCTCCCTACGGTGGTGGAGACGTCAACTACCGACCCCGTCGCACCCCCTGGAGGAACCCCCGTGTCGACCGTTCTCGGGAACCGTCTGCCCCCCGCCGCGCAGGACGTCGTGCTCCTGCTCGCCCGCCTGCTGCTCGGCGCCGTGCTCCTCGCCCACGGCTGGCAGAAGCTCGTCGACCAGGGCGTGGGCGCCACGGCCGACGGCTTCGCCCAGCTGGGCATCCCCGCCCCCACGGCCGCGGCCGTCTTCGCGGTCGTGGCCGAGCTCGGCGGCGGCGTCCTGCTCGTGCTCGGGCTGCTCACGCCGGTCGCCGGCCTGCTGGTGGCGGCCACGATGGCCGGCGCGTGGTGGTTCGTGCACCGCGGCAGCGGTCTCTTCGCCGCCGAGGGCGGCTGGGAGCTCGTGGCCGCGCTGGGGCTCGGCGCGCTCGTGCTCGGCGTCGTGCCGGGGCGACTCGCCCTCGACCACGTGCTCGCCGGCCGGGGAGCGCGCCGCGAGCCCGTCGCGGCCTGACCGGCCCACCCGGCCCGCCCACCCTTTGGGACCGGATCGGCCCCGGGACCCCCGGTGGGCTCGGGGCCGGGCCGGCGGCGCAGTACGTTCGAGACGGTCGGACCCGCCGACCGCGAGGAGGACCGATGAGCGACCACGAGGCCGGCACCGGCCAGGGATCCCAGCACGCGACGCCGAAGCCCGACGCCGCCGGCTCGAAGCTCTACACCGAGCACGACCCGGAGCGCGCCGCGGAGAAGGACAACGCCCACGAGCGCCCCGGTCCCGGCGACCAGGACGGCCAGCTCTCCGAGGTCGGCAACCTCGAGGACGCGGGCGACCCGATCATGCCCGACCAGGCCGTCGCCGGCGCCCCCGACGCCGAGAGCGGATCCGTCGACGAGGGTCCTGCGGGGCCCAACGCAAACCCCAACGCCGGCGCCCGACGTACCTGACCGGACCCCGCGACGCACGACGCCCCCGGACCGGACCGGTGCGGGGGCGTCGTGCGTCGCGGGGTCGGGCTACTCCTGCGAGCGCACCCGCAGGCCGGCGCCCAGGGCGCTCAGCGGCACGGTGACGGCGCCGGAGGGGTCGGTGAAGAAGTCGTTGCCCTTGTCATCGACGACGATGAAGGCCGGGAAGTCCTCGACCTCGATCTTCCACACCGCCTCCATGCCGAGCTCGGCGTACTCCAGCACCTCCACCGAGGTGATGCAGTCCTGGGCCAGCCGGGCGGCGGGTCCGCCGATGGAGCCGAGGTAGAAGCCGCCGTGGGCCTCGCACGACTCGGTGACCTGCTTCGAGCGGTTGCCCTTGGCCAGCATCACCTTCGAGCCGCCGGCGGCCTGGAAGGACCGCACGTAGGAGTCCATCCGCCCGGCGGTGGTGGGGCCGAAGGAGCCGGACGCCATGCCGTCGGGGGTCTTGGCGGGGCCGGCGTAGTAGACCGGGTGGTCCTGGAGGTACTGCGGCATCTCCTCGCCGGCGTCGAGGCGCTCCTGGATCTTGGCGTGCGCGATGTCGCGGGCGACCACCAGCGGGCCGGTGAGCGAGAGGCGGGTCTTGACCGGGTGGCGGGTGAGCTCGGCGAGGATCTCGTCCATCGGGCGGGTCAGGTCGATGCGCACGACGTCGCCGGCGCCGACGAGGTCCTGCACCTCCGGCTCGGGGAGGTACTGCGCGGGGTCGGTCTCCAGCTGCTCGAGGAAGACGCCCTCGGCGGTGATCTTGCCCAGCGCCTGGCGGTCGGCCGAGCAGGAGACGGCGATCGCGACCGGGCACGAGGCGCCGTGGCGCGGCAGGCGCACGACCCGCACGTCGTGGCAGAAGTACTTGCCGCCGAACTGCGCGCCGATCCCGAAGGACTGGGTCAGCTCGAAGACCTGCTCCTCCAGCTCGAGGTCGCGGAAGCCGTGGGCGCTCATCGAGCCCTCGGTGGGCAGGTTGTCGAGGTAGTGCGCCGAGGCGTACTTGGCGGTCTTGAGCGCGAACTCCGCGCTCGTGCCGCCGATGACCACGGCGAGGTGGTACGGCGGGCACGCGGCGGTGCCGAGGGAGCGGATCTTCTCGTCGAGGAACTCCAGCATCCGCTTCGGGTTGAGGATCGCCTTGGTCTCCTGGAAGAGGAACGACTTGTTGGCCGACCCACCGCCCTTGGCCATGAAGAGGAACTTGTACTCCGGCGATCCGTCGGCGGCGGGCGTGGAGTAGAGCTCGATCTGGGCCGGCAGGTTGCTGCCGGTGTTCTTCTCCTCGTAGGTGGTCAGCGGGGCCAGCTGGGAGTAGCGCAGGTTGAGCCGGGTGTAGGCGTCGAAGACGCCCCGGCTGATGGCCTCGCCGTCGTCGGCGCCGGTGAGCACGCCCTCGGACTTCTTGCCCATGACGATGGCGGTGCCGGTGTCCTGGCACATCGGCAGGACGCCGCCGGCGGAGATGTTGACGTTCTTGAGCAGGTCGAGCGCCACGAAGCGGTCGTTGCCGGAGGCCTCGGGGTCGTCGATGATCTTCCGCAGCTGGGCCAGGTGGGCCGGGCGCAGGTAGTGGCTGATGTCGTGCATCGCCTCGGCGGTCAGCCGCCGGATCGCCTCCGGCTCGACCTGGAGGAAGGTGCGCCCGCCGGCCTCGAAGGTGGAGACCCCCTCGTCGGTCACCAACCGGTAGGGCGTGTCGTCCTTGCCGGTGGGGAGGAGGTCGGAGTACCGGAAGTCGGGTTCGCTGGCCACGGGCCGCAAGGCTACGCCTGGGCGCGCCCCCGTGGGGCAGGACCCCGCTCCGCGGTCGACCCCTGGAAGGCGCCCGGAGCGGCTGCTACGGTCGACGGCGTCCACCACGGGAGCTCGCGGCAGCGAGCTGAGAGGGAGCTGAGCCGCTCCGACCGTCGAACCTGATCCGGGTCATGCCGGCGAAGGAAGCGAGGAGCAGCCGTGCTGTCGTCACGTCCCACCACCCGTCGTCCGAGCCCGCCGTCGAGCGCTCCGTCGAGCGCTCCGTCGAGTCCCCCGACAAGGGGGTGCGCCGGGGCTCCGCCCCGCTCGGCCCGGAGGGGCTGACCCGTGCGCGTGCGGGTGCTCGGCGCGGGGGTCGTCGGCCTGGCCTGCGCCGACGAGCTGGTGCGGCGCGGCCACGAGGTCGAGGTCGTCGACCCGGACCCCGGTGGCGGTGCGTCCTACGCCGCCGCGGGGATGCTCGCGCCCACCGCCGAGGTGTGGCACGGCGAGGAGGCGCTGCTCGACCTGGGCCTGCGCAGCCTCGCGCTGTGGCCGGCCGCCGCCCGCCGCTGGGGCGTCGCGCTGCGCACGGGCGGCACGCTCCTCGTCGGTCGTGACGACGCCGACCTCCAGCTGGTCGAGCGCCAGGCCGCGCTGCTGGCCCGCCTGGGCCGGCCCGTCGACGTCGTGGGCGGACGGGCCGCCCGCAGCCTCGAGCCGCGCCTCGGCGCCGGCGTCGCCGGAGCCGCCCTGCTGCCCGACGAGGGCAGCGTCGCCCCGCGCGAGGTCGTGGCCGCCCTGCTCGACCGGCACCGCGCCCGGCTCCTCCCGGCCCCGTCGGCGGCCCCGGTCGACCGCACGGTGGTCGCGACCGGGACCGCCGCGACCGGACTGGTGCGCGGCGTGCGCGGGGAGATCCTGCGGCTGCGCAGCGACGACCCGCCCGAGCGCACGGTGCGCGGGTGGGTCCACGGCGAGCCCGTCTACGTCGTGCCCCGCGCCGACGGCGAGGTGGTCGTCGGCGCGACCAGCGAGGAGCACGACGCGCCCCCGGTGGTCACCGCCGGCGGGGTGCGCCGCCTGCTCGAGGCCGCCTGCCGGCTGCTGCCCGGGCTCGACCGCGCCGAGCTGCTCGAGGCGACCGCCCGCGACCGTCCGGCCACGGCCGACAACCTGCCGCTCGTGGGGCCGGCCGGGCCGCGCTGGTCCGCGGGTCGGGCCGACGGCGGCCACGACGCGGGCACCGGCGGACACGAGACGCAGGGAGCCCGCGACACGGGCACCGACGGCGACACGGGCACCGACGGCGACACGGGCACCGACGGCGACACCGTGCTGGCCGTCGGTCTCTTCCGCCACGGCGTGCTGCTCGCCCCGCTCGTGGCCGCGCTGGTGGCCGATCACCTCGACCACGGCCACGTCGAGCCCGCCCTCGACCCGCGCCGCCCTCGACCCGCGCCGCCTCGACCCGCGCCGCCTCGACCCGCGCCGCCTCGACCCGCGCCGCCTCGATCGGCGCCGCCTCGATCCGCCGCCCGCGCCACCGCACCGCCACCCGACCGCCCCGGCACACCCCCACCCGACCGCCCCAGCACACCTCCACCCGGACGGAGACCGCCCATGACCCACGTCGTGCTCAACGGCGAGGCGCGCAGCCTCGACGACACCACCACGCTGGCCGAGCTGCTGGCCCCCACCGGCGCCGGGCGCGGCTGCGCGGTCGCCCTCAACGGCGTCGTCGTGCCCCGTGCGCAGCTGGCGGACCGGCGCCTCGCCGACGGCGACGTGGTCGAGGTCGTGACGGCGGTGCAGGGCGGATGAGCGCCGACGACGACCTCGTGGTCGGTGGCGTCGCGCTCGCCTCCCGGCTCCTGCTCGGCACCGGCGGTCTGCCCTCGGTGGCGTTGCTGCCCGCCGTGCTGGCGGCCGCCCGCCCCGGCCTGGTCACGGTGAGCATGCGGCGCACCGGCGCCCGGGGCCCCGGCGGGGTGCTTGACGTGCTCGACCGCGCCGGCGTGCGGGTGCTGCCCAACACCGCCGGCTGCACCACCGCCCGCGAGGCCGTGCTCACCGCGGAGCTGGCCCGCGAGGCGCTCGGCACCGACTGGGTCAAGCTCGAGGTCGTCGGCGACGAGGCCACGCTGATGCCCGACCCCGTCGAGCTGCTCGAGGCCGCCGGGACGCTGGTGCGCTCCGGCTTCACCGTGCTGCCCTACACCACCGACGACGCCGTCGTGGCGCGCCGGCTGGCCGACCTCGGCTGCGCCGCGGTGATGCCGCTGGGCTCGCCCATCGGCTCGGGGCTGGGCGTGCTCAACCCTCGTGCCATCGAGGCCCTGGTCGCCGCCGTCGACGTGCCGGTCGTGCTCGACGCGGGCGTCGGCACCGCCAGCGACGCCGCGCTCGCGCTCGAGCTGGGCTGCGACGCCGTCCTCGCCGCGACCGCCGTGACCCGCGCCGAGGACCCCGTGCGCATGGCGCGCGCCCTGCGGCTGGCCGTCGAGGCCGGTCACGCCGCGCGGCACGCCGGGCGGGTGCCCCGCCGGCGCAGGGCCCGGGCCTCCAGCCCCGTCGACGGCCGGATCGGGGCAGGGGCGTGAGCGCCCGGCCGACCCGCCCCTCGCCGTGGCCCGGACCCGGCGGACTGCCGCGCCTGCTGCTGCTCACCGACCGCTCTCAGCTGAGCCTGGGCCGGAGCCTGGTGGGCACCGTCGCGGAGTGCGTGGAGGCCGGCCTGCGCGCGGTGGTCGTGCGCGAGCCCGACCTGCACCCGCGTGCGCGCCACGCGCTCCTGGCCGCCCTCGCCCGGCTGCCCGGCCTGGTGGTGATCTCCTCGCGGCTGCCCGACCCCGCCGCCCACGGCGTGCACCTGGCCGCCCACCAGCGACCCGACCGCTGGGCGGCGTCGGCGGCCGGCCCGGTGGTGGGCCGCTCCTGCCACGCGGTGGGGGAGGTCCGCGCGGCGGCGGCCGAGGGCGCGGCGTACGTCGTGCTGTCGCCCTTCGGCGTCTCGCCGAGCAAGCCCGGCCACCTCCCGCCGCTGCCGCGGACCGCGTACGCCGAGGCAGCGGACGCCGGCGTGCCGGTGCTCGCCCTCGGCGGGATCGGCCGCGACGACGTGGCCGCCGCACTCGCCGCCGGCGCCCACGGGGTGGCCGTGATGGGGGGCGTCATGCGCGCCCGCGACCCCGCCGCCGAGGTGGCCGCCCTGCTGGCCCGGCTGCCCCCGCCCGCCTCCCGGCCGCCCGCCTCCCAGCCGCCCGCCTCCCAGCCACCCGGGGGCCCACCTCCCGCCCCCGGCCGCCCACGTCCCACCCGCCCGAGCGCGAGCTGTGACGCCCCGTCAGCCGCTCTGCCGGCCCGCCGGCCCCCCTGCTGACCCGTCACGACGGAGCGGTGGACGAGCGGACCGTGCGTGGCAGCGCGCGGCCCCCGACCCGACCCCGACCCGACCCCGACCCCGACCCGGCCCAGCCCTGACCAGCCCTGACCTGACCAGCCCTGACCTGACCTGACCCGACCTGACCAGACCTGACCCGAGGAGCCCACCATGACCACCCACCCCGCCCACACCCGTGTGCTGACCGAGGCCGGCACGCCGGTGACCCGCGTGGCGCTGACCAACGGCGAGACCTTCGACCGCTACTGCACGGCCGGGCCCGGCTGCGACCCCGAGGTCGGCCTCCCGCGGCTGCGCGCCGAGTGGATCGCGGCGCGCGGCGACACCGAGACCTACGCCGGGCGCACCCCGCAGCTGCTCGACGACGGACGGGGCGCGGTGCGGCGCGGCGCGGCCACCGACGCGTGGCGCGGCCCGCAGGCGCAGCCCCGCCGCGCCGTGCCCGGGGCACGGGTGACGCAGCTGCACTACGCGCGCCGGGGCGAGGTGACCCGGGAGATGGAGTACGTCGCGGCGCGCGAGGGCTGCGACGTCGAGCTGGTGCGCAGCGAGGTCGCCGCGGGCCGCGCGATCATCCCGCTCAACGTCAACCACCCCGAGGCCGAGCCGATGGTCATCGGGCGCCGCTTCCTGGTGAAGGTCAACGCCAACATCGGCAACTCCGCGGTCACCAGCTCGATCGCCGAGGAGGTCGAGAAGCTCACCTGGGCCACCACCTGGGGCGCCGACACGGTGATGGACCTCTCGACCGGTGACGACATCCACACCACGCGGGAGTGGATCGTGCGCAGCTCGCCGGTGCCGATCGGCACCGTGCCGATCTACCAGGCGCTGGAGAAGGTCGGCGGCGAGGCCGACCGGCTGACCTGGGAGGTCTACCGCGACACCGTCGTCGAGCAGTGCGAGCAGGGCGTCGACTACATGACCGTGCACGCCGGGGTGCTGCTGCGCCACGTGCCGCTCACCGCGCGCCGCGTCACCGGCATCGTCAGCCGCGGCGGCTCCATCATGGCCGGCTGGTGCCTGGCCCACCACGAGGAGAACTTCCTCTTCACCCGCTTCGAGGAGCTCTGCGAGATCCTCGCCGCCTACGACGTGAGCATCAGCCTTGGCGACGGCCTGCGCCCCGGGTCGGTCGCCGACGCCAACGACGAGGCCCAGCTGGCCGAGCTGCGCACGCTGGCCGAGCTCACCACCCGCGCCTGGGAGCACGACGTGCAGGTGATGGTGGAGGGGCCCGGCCACGTGCCGCTGCACCTGGTGGAGGAGAACGTGCGCCTGCAGCAGGAGTGGTGCCACGGCGCGCCCTTCTACACCCTCGGCCCCCTCGCCACCGACGTCGCGCCCGGCTACGACCACATCACCAGCGCCATCGGCGCCGCGGCCATCGCCATGCACGGCACCGCCATGCTCTGCTACGTCACGCCCAAGGAGCACCTCGGCCTGCCCGACCGCGACGACGTGAAGACCGGCGTCATCACCTACAAGCTCGCCGCCCACGCCGCCGACGTCGCCAAGGGCCACCCCGGCGCGCGCGACTGGGACGACGCGCTGTCGCGGGCGCGCTTCGAGTTCCGCTGGCACGACCAGTTCGCGCTCTCCCTCGACCCCCGCACCGCGCAGGCCTTCCACGACGAGACCCTGCCGGCGGAGAACGCCAAGACCGCCCACTTCTGCTCGATGTGCGGGCCGAAGTTCTGCTCCATGCGGATCAGCCAGGACGTGCGCGACCGCTTCGGCACCCCCGACGCCCAGGCCGACCCCGACCTCGACCCGGCCGCCGGCATGGCGCGGATGTCGGCGCAGTTCGTCGAGCTCGGCGGCACGGTCTACGTCGAGCCCGGGGCGGGCCCGACCGGGGAGGGCCGCGTCCACGACGTGTGACCTGCCTCGCGCAACCGCTTGCGCTGCCCTAGGGTGACCCGAGTCACTTCACAACGGATCGTCCGGCACGTACCTGCCGGTGAAGGGAGCTGGTCATCATGGCCTCAGTGACGTTCGAGAAGGCACAGCGCTGGTACCCCGGGGCGGACAAGCCCGCGGTGCCCGGCATCGACCTGGAGGTGCGCGACGGGGAGTTCATGGTCCTCGTCGGCCCGTCGGGGTGCGGCAAGTCCACCACCCTCCGCATGCTCGCCGGGCTGGAGGAGGTCAACTCCGGCACCATCCGCATCGGCGACCGCGACATCACCACGATGCCGCCCAAGGACCGCGACATCGCGATGGTGTTCCAGAACTACGCGCTCTACCCCCACATGACCGTGGCCGAGAACATGGGCTTCGCGCTCAAGATGGCCAAGGTCCCCACCGCCGAGCGCGACAAGCGCGTCAAGGAGGCCGCCGCCATCCTCGGCCTCGAGGAGTACCTCGAGCGCAAGCCCAAGGCGCTCTCCGGCGGTCAGCGCCAGCGCGTGGCCATGGGTCGTGCGATCGTGCGCCAGCCGCAGGTCTTCTGCATGGACGAGCCGCTGTCGAACCTCGACGCCAAGATGCGCGTGCAGACCCGCACCGACATCGCCCGGCTGCAGGCCGACCTCGGCGTCACGACCGTCTACGTCACCCACGACCAGGTCGAGGCCATGACCATGGGCGACCGCGTCGCGGTGATGAAGGACGGCTACATCCAGCAGGTCGACACGCCCCTGGCGCTCTACGACCGGCCCGCCAACCTCTTCGTCGCCGGCTTCATCGGCTCCCCGCAGATGAACCTGCTGGAGGCCACCGCCGTCGAGGGCAAGGCGCAGATCGGCGACTACCAGGTGCCGGTCGACCCGACCGCCGCCCAGGTCATGCGCGGCAACGTCACGGTCGGCGTGCGCCCCGAGTCGTGGCGCATCGTCGACGAGGGCGAGGGCGGCCTGCCCGTGCGGGTGACGGTCGTCGAGGAGCTCGGCGCCGACGCCTTCGTCTACGGCACCAGCGGGGTGGAGGGCACGCCCAACAACATCATCGTGCGCGTCAACGGCCGCGACCACGTGCACAAGGGCGAGACGATCTACGTCACGACCGACCCCCAGCACGTGCACGTCTTCGACACCGACACCGGGGAGCGGCTCTCCGCCTGAGCCGCAGGCCCCCGACGTACGACGAGACCGGCGCGTCCCCCGCGGGGGGCGCGCCGGTCTCGCGTCGTGCGGGTCGGCTCAGCCCGGGGTGGGCTCGAGGGCCCGGGCGGGCACCTCGCCGGCGTGGTCGTGGTCGATGGTGAGGTTCTCACCCGTGCTCGGGTCGAAGAGGTGCATCTTGGAGGTGTCGACCCAGATCTCGGCCTCGTCGCCCTCCGCGATCCGGCTGGAGCCGTCGAGCCCGACCACCAGCTGGGTGCGCAGCGACTCCCCGTCGAGGTCGCGCTCGAGCTGCTGCAGCTGCTGCTGCACCTCCGGCGGGGCCTCGAAGGGGATGTAGGCGTAGGCCTCGTTGCCCAGCCACTCCACGACCTCGACGGTCGCGCGGAAGGTGGAGCCCTCGCGCCCGGCGTCGACCACGGAGGCGTCCTCGAAGGCCTCGGGGCGGATGCCCGCGATGAGCAGGCCCTTGCCGGCGACCCGCTCGGCCTTCTCGGCCGAGATCTGCACGCTGCCGAAGGGCAGCGTGACGGTGGTGCCGTCGACCTCGGCGGGCAGGAAGTTCATCGGCGGGGAGCCGATGAAGCCGGCCACGAAGAGGTTGCACGGGTTGCCGTAGAGCTCGCGCGGGCTGGCCAGCTGCTGGAGCAGGCCGCGCTTGAGCACCGCGACGCGGTCGCCCAGGGTCATCGCCTCGGTCTGGTCGTGGGTGACGTAGACGGTGGTGATGCCCAGCTTCTTCTGCAGCCGCGCGATCTCGCTGCGCATCTGTCCGCGCAGCTTGGCGTCGAGGTTCGACAGCGGCTCGTCGAAGAGGAAGGCGTCGGCGTCGCGCACGATCGCGCGCCCCATCGCCACCCGCTGGCGCTGGCCGCCCGAGAGGTTGGCCGGCTTGCGCTCGAGGTGCTCGTCGAGCTCGAGGGTCTTCGAGGCCTCGCGCACCTTGGCGTCGACCTCCTCGTCCTTGGCCCCGGCCAGGCGCAGCGGGAACGCGATGTTCTCGTAGACGCTGAGGTGGGGGTAGAGGGCGTAGTTCTGGAAGACCATGGCCAGGTTGCGGTCGCGCGGGGCCAGGTCGTTGACCCGCTTCTCGCCGATGACCATGTCGCCGGAGGTGATGTCCTCCAGACCCACGATCATCCGCAGCAGCGTCGACTTCCCGCAGCCCGAGGGGCCCACGAGGATGACGAACTCCCCGTCGGCGATGTCGATCGACACGTCGTTCACGGCCGGGAAGCCGTCGCCGTACTTCTTGACGATGTTCTTCATCTGGATGGAAGCCACGACGAGGTCACCCCTTCACCGCGCCGGACGTCAGCCCGGCCACGATCTTGCGCTGGAAAATCAGGACGATGATGACGATCGGGATCGTCGCTATGACGGCTCCCGCGGCCAGCAGCGAGGCCGGCCGGTTGAACGGGTCGGCGCCGACGAAGAAGGACAGCGACGCCGGGATGGGCCGGGCCGCCTCCGTCGAGGTCAGGGTGATGCCGAAGACGAAGTCGTTCCAGGCGAAGAAGAACGTCAGGATCGCCGCGGTGAAGACCCCGGGCGCCGCGAGCGGCACGATCACCTTGCGGAAGGCCTGCCACGACGTGGCGCCGTCGACCTGGGCCGCCTGCTCCATCTCCCACGGGATCTCGCGGAAGAAGGCCGACAGGGTCCAGATCGCCAGCGGCAGCGTGAAGGACATGTAGGGGATGATCAGGCCGGGCCAGGTGTCGTAGAGCCCGATCGCGCGCCACATGTCGAACAGCGGGCTGACCAGCGAGACCACCGGGAACATCGCGATGGCCAGTGCCGTGGTCAGCACCAGCTTCTTGCCGCGGAACTCCAGGCGGGCGATGGCGTAGGCGGCCAGCGTCGCCAGGATCACCGACAGCGTGGTCGAGATCAGGCTGATGCCCAGGGAGTTGACGATCGCGCGACGGAACTGGTCGTTGGCCCAGGCGTCGCGGTAGTTGTCGAGGCCGGCGAACGCGCCGTCGGCCGGGAAGAAGCCCGGGCTGCCGTTGGTGACCGCGACGGCGTCCTTGAAGGACAGCGAGACGATCCACACCACCGGCAGCAGGCACCACACGAGGATCAGGCCGACGCCGACCACGAGTCCGATCTTCTGCTTCATGCCGCTCACCCCTCTCCTCGTGCCTTGGCCAGGTCGACCCGGAACAGCTTGACGATCAGGAAGGCCACCAGCAGCACCGAGAGGAACAGCAGCACCGACAGGGCCGAGCCCATGCCGAGCTGGAACTGCTCGATGGTCTGGCGGTAGACCAGGAACGAGATCGACTCGGTGCCCACGGCACCGCTGGTCATGACGAAGATGTTGTCGAAGATCCGGTAGGCGTCGAGGGCGCGGAAGAGCACCGCGACCATGATCGCCGCACGCATGTTGGGCAGGATCACCCGCCACAGCCGCTGCCACCAGGTGGCCCCGTCGACCTTGGCCGCCTCGATCATGTCGTCGCTGACCTGCGCCAGGCCGGCCAGCAGCAGCAGCGACATGAAGGGCGTGGTCTTCCAGATCTCCGAGACCATGATCGCGATGACCGCGGGCGTGGTCTCGCCGAACCAGTTGAAGGAGTCGCTGATCCCCGGCAGCCAGCCGTTGATGAAGCCGTTCTGGTAGGTGAACGCGAACTGCCAGGCGAAGCCGGAGACCACGGTGATGATGCCGTAGGGGATCAGGATCGAGGTCCGGATGATGCCGCGGGCGAAGACCACGCGGTGCATGACCATCGCGAAGGCGAAGCCGATCACCAGCTCGATGGCGACCGTGACCACCATGTAGAGGACGGTCACGCCGATGTCGCGCCAGAACAGGCCGTCGGTCAGGGCCGTGACGTAGTTGTCGATCCCGATGAACGCGCGGTCCTCGGGCGAGGTCAGCGAGTAGGTGTAGAACGACAGGTAGAGCGCGCGCAGGATCGGGAACGCCGTGACCAGCAGCATGATGACCACGGCCGGGGCGACCAGCCGCTGGCCGAGGCGCTGCTCGTGACGGGCCCGGTCGGAGAGCTCCGGGCGCTTGTCCTTGCGCTTGTCGCGGCGGTTGTCGGTGGCCTCGCGCTCCTCGCCCCGGGCCGGGGGCGCCACGGCGCTCACAGCAGGGCCTCCGAGCGCAGGACCTCACGCAGGTAGTCCGCCGACTCGGCGGGCGTGGTGTCGGGGTCGACCTCGGTGGGGGAGTGCCACGAGGCCTGGATCGCACCCGAGATGAGGTTGTAGTAGGCGCTCTTGGGCCGCGGGGCGCCGGCCTCGAGGCTCTCCTGGAAGAGGGTCAGCAGGCTGGGGTCGAAGGCGTCGACGAGCTCCTGGGCGTCGTAGACCGACTGCCGCGAGGGCATCAGGCCGTCGGTGACGGCCAGCTGCTGCTGGGCCTCGGGGGAGGACACGCACTGCGCGGCCTCGAAGGCCCAGTCCTTGTTCTCGGTGAACTCCCCGACCGCGATGTCGATGCCGCCGACCGGGGGCCGGGACTCCTCGCCCTCGACGGTCTGGGGGTAGCGCGCCCAGCCCAGGTCGTCGAACTGCTCCTGGGTGAAGGCGCCGCCCTCGGTGGGCTCGTAGTTCTTGTAGACGAAGGTCCAGTTGGTCATGAACTCACCCGGCCCGTCGAACATGAAGGGCAGGCTGGTGCCCTCGCGGGAGACCGACAGGTCGGGCTGGGCGGCGCCCGACTCGGCGAGCTCCTGCACGACCGTGGCGGCGGCCCGGCCGGCCTCGGAGTCGATGTCGACCTGGGCCTCGCTGCCGGCCTCGGTGTCGGAGACGATGTCGCCCCCGGCGCCGGCGACCAGCGAGTTGATCCACACCATGTAGGCCTCGTAGCGGTCGGCCTGCACGCCGACGGTGCCGCCCTGGTCGGCGGCGGCCTCGATGACCTGCGACCAAGTGACCGGCCGGCTCATGTCGAGGCCGGCGGCATCTGCCAGCGACTTGCGGTACCAGAGCACCTGGGTGTTGGCCCACTGCGGCGCGGCGTAGACGCCGTCGTCCCAGCGCACGGTCTCGGCGGGGCCGGAGAGCACGTCGTCGTCGACGACCTGCGAGGCCAGCCCCTCGGGCCACTCCGCGATCCACCCGGCGTTGGCGAACTCCGGCACGAAGACCGGGTCGAGGCTCATCAGGTTGGTCTCGGAGTCGGAGGCCGCGAGGCGCCGGGCCAGCTGCGTGCGCTGGTCGGTGGCGCCGGTGGGCAGCAGCTGGATCTCGATGTCGTAGTCGTCGGTGCTGCAGTCGGCGGCGAGCTGGGTGAGCGTGGCCTGGCCGTCGGGGTTGATGTACCAGTTCAGCACCGGCTTGCCGTCGCTGCCGCAGGCGGCCAGCAGGCTCGAGGCCAGCGCCAGGCCGGCCAGGCCCGCGGTCGCGCGGCGCGGCCGTCGGGCCGCACGGGGGAGCCGGGAGCGGTGCGGGGGCGCGGGGAGGGGAGTGTCACCGCCCCCCGCGCTGGTGGAGGGTGGGGCGCTTCGATGCATGGGGGAGCCTCTCCGGTCCGGGGTGGTCCCACACGTCTAGTCCTCCCCGGTGCGGATGTCCACCCCTCCCACCGCGAGGGGTGAGCGGGCACCGGTGGCCGCGGCGGGCCGGGCCGGCGGGCCGGGTCAGGCCGGCCGGGCGCGGTCCGCCGTACGTCGGATCGCGGCGACGAAGGTCTCGAAGAGGGCGGGGGGCATGTCGTGGCCCATGCCGTCGACCAGCAGCAGCTCCGCGCCGGGCAGGGCGCGGGCGGTGGCGCGGCCGCCGGAGACGTGGACCATCTTGTCGGCCAGGCCGTGCACGACGACCGCGGGCGCCGTCACCGCGCGCAGGCGCGGGGCACGGTCGGGCTGGGTGAGGATGGCGAGCATCTGGCGCATCACGCCGTGGGCGCTGACGCCCCGGTCGAAGGTCTCCTCGGCGCGGGCGCGGCGCTCCTCCTCGGTCTGGGGGTAGGCGGGGGAGCCGATGAGCTGCCACATCTTCTCGCTGGAGCGCACGTAGGCCTCGCGGCCGGCGCCGGCCCGGGCGATCAGCGCCGGCAGGAGGGAGGGGTGCTGCCAGCCGACCGTGCGCTTGCCGGTGGTCGACATGATGCTGGCCACCGACCTGACCCGGGAGGGCTCGGCGATCGCGACGGTCTGCACGATCATGCCGCCCATCGAGACCCCGGCCAGGTGGGCCGACCGCACCCCGAGGTGGTCGAGCAGCGCGACGGCGTCGCCGGCCAGGTCGGTCATGGAGTAGGGAGCGCGCACCTTGGTGCCGGCGAAGGCCCGCACCAGGGCGGTGCGCCCGACCCGCCCGGGCATCCGGCTGGAGCGGCCGGTGTCGCGGTTGTCGTAGCGCACGACGTAGAAGCCCCGGCGCGCGAGCATGCGGCACAGCTCGGCGTCCCACCAGGTCATCGGGCCGCCGAGGCCCATCACGAGCAGCAGCGGCTCGTCGTCGGGGTCGCCGAAGGTCTGGTAGCACAGCTCGAGGTCGGGGCGCACCGGAGCGAGGAGCTCCTCGGAGACGGCCACGTCGTGGGCGTCGTCGGTGCGGTCGTCCTGCTGGGGCGTCCGGGAGGCCATGGCCCCAGTGAACCGCATGGGCCATACCGCCCCCCGAACGGACCCGATGGGGTGAGTGGGGTCACATACCGGCGTTACGTGGGCGTAACGTCGGGGCATGAACGACGCGACCCCCGGTTCGCTGGACCCCCTCGGCTCCTTCCTGCTGCCCGACGGCTTCCGCCGCCCGCCCCTCGTGGCGATGCTGCGGGAGGGCCGCGTGGTCGGGGAGGCCGGTCGCCACGTCGTGCGGTCGGTGGGCGAGCGGCGCGAGCGCCTGGGCCGGCCCTACGCCACGCGGGCGGGGGGCCGCGACGCCGACCCGGTGCTGCTCGTGCCCGGCTTCATGGCCGGCGACGGGTCGCTGCAGTGGATGCGCTCCTCGCTGCGCCACCAGGGCTTCCGCACCTACCGCTCGATGATCCACGTCAACATCGGCTGCACCCTGGCCGCGGCGACCCGCCTCGAGGCGCGCCTGGAGTCGATCGCCATCCGTCGCGAGAGCCGCGTGCAGATCGTCGGGCACAGCCTCGGCGGCATGCTGGCGCGCGGCGTCGCCGTACGCCGCCCCGACCTGGTCTCGGGCATCGTCACCATGGGTAGCCCGATGCTGGCGCCCGGCGCCCACCACCGCGCGCTGAGCGCCGGCGTCGAGACCCTCGTGCGGCTCAGTCGCGCCGGCGTGCCCGGGCTGATGTCGGAGGAGTGCGTGGCCGGGGCCTGTGCGCGGGAGAGCTTCGAGGAGAGCCGCTCGCCGATGCCCGCGGGCGTGGGCTTCACCGCGATCTACTCCCGCCGCGACGGGGTCGTGGACTGGCAGGCCTGCGTCGACCCCGAGGCGCACGCCGTCGAGGTGCGCGCCTCCCACCTCGGCATGGCCGTCGCCCCGCGCGTGGCCGCCGAGGTCGTCGCCGCCCTGCACCGCCACCGCGCCGGTGCCGCCGGCGAGCTGCAGGCGGCCGAGATCGCCTGAGACCTCCGCCGCGGGTGGGCCGCGGGTGGGACGTCATGCGGAGGGTGGAGGCGCATCCACGTCTCGCATGACGTCTGCCGTGGGCCGAGCGGCGTGCGCGGGCCGCGGGTCGGCCGCGGGTGGGACGTCATGCGGAGGGTGGAGGCGCATCCACGTCTCGCATGACGCTCGTAGCCGCAGCCGCGGTGCTCAGCCCCCGAAGTCGATGGAGGAGAAGGCGCTCAGCTTCTGCAGCCGGTGCTCGGCGGTGATGGTGCGCACGGTGCCGCTGCGCGAGCGCATCACCAGCGACTCGGTGGTGGCGCCACCGGCGCGGTAGCGCACGCCGCGCATCAGGTCGCCGTCGGTGATGCCGGTGGCCACGAAGAAGCAGTCGTCGCCGGTGACCAGGTCGTCGGTCGACAGCACGCGGTCGAGGTCGTGGCCGGCGTCGAGGGCGCGCTGGCGCTCGTCGTCGTCGGTGGGCCACAGCCGGCCCTGGATGACGCCGCCCATGCACTTGAGCGCGGTGGCGGCGATGATGCCCTCCGGCGTGCCGCCGATGCCGAGCAGCAGGTCGACGCCGCTGTCGGGTCGGGCCGCGGAGATCGCGCCCGCGACGTCGCCGTCGACGATGAACTGGATCCGCGCGCCGGTGGCGCGGATCTCCTCGGCCAGGTCGGCGTGGCGCGGACGGTCGAGGAGCACCACGGTGACGTCGGAGGGGCTGGCGCCCTTGGCCTTGGCCACGGCGCGGATGTTCTCCGAGACGGGGTTGCGGATGTCGACGACGTCGGCGGCCTCGGGGCCGGCGACCAGCTTCTCCATGTAGAAGACCGCGGAGGGGTCGTACATCGAGCCGCGCGGCGAGACCGCGAGCACGGCCACGGCGTTGCTCATGCCCTTGGCGGTCAGCGTGGTGCCGTCGATGGGGTCGACGGCGACGTCGCACTCCGGGCCGGTGCCGTCGCCCACGGACTCGCCGTTGTAGAGCATGGGGGCGTTGTCCTTCTCGCCCTCGCCGATGACGACGGTGCCGTTCATGCCGATGGTCGAGATCATCACGCGCATCGCGTTGACCGCGACCTCGTCGGCGCCGTTCTTGTCACCCCGCCCCACCCAGCGTCCGGCGGCCATCGCGGCCGCCTCCGTCACGCGCACCAGCTCGAGGGCCAGGTTGCGGTCGGGCGACATCGGGGCGACCCGGAGGGCCTCCGGCTCGGCGGGGTGCGGCGTGGGGCGGGTCATGGGCGCATGCTAGCGGTCCGGGGATAGGTCCTCACCGACGTCTCCTTCACCGTCAGCCAGACCTCGCGGCCCGGGTCGAGCCCGAGCTCGACCGCGGCCTCGGGCGTCACGTCGGCGATCAGCTCCTGCGCGCCATCGGTGCGCGCGAGCAGGCGTACGGCGTCACCGTGCGGCACCACGCTCAGCACCGAGGCGCGCCACCGGTTGCGCGCCGACCCCTCGGGCGCGCGCAGCGAGACCGTGACGGCGCTGGGCGGGAAGGACCGGTTGGTGTCGGCGTCGGCGACGACGTTGAGCCCGACCAGGCGAGCGACGTGGTCGGTGAGCGGGTGGGCCGCCACGTCGCGGGGGGTGCCGGTCTGCGCGACGCGGCCCTCGTCGAGCACCAGCACCTCGTCGGCGAGGGTGAGCGCGTCGAGGGCGTGGTGGGTGACCAGCAGCGCCACCCCCGCGAAGTCGGCGAGGTGGCGGGCCAGTTCGATGCGCAGCGCGGTGGCCACGCCGACGTCGAGGCCGGAGAAGGGCTCGTCGAGCAGCAGCAGCTCGGGCTCGGTCGCCAGGGCCCGGGCGATCGCGACCCGCTGCGCCTGGCCCCCCGAGAGCTGGCGGGGCCGGCGCGCGGCGAGCTCGCCGACCCCGAGCCGGTCCAGCCACTCCTGCGCGTGGGCCCGCGCGGGGGTGCGGGCCCGGCCGCGGGCGCGCAGGCCGAAGGCGACGTTCTCCAGCGCGCTGAGGTGGGGGAAGAGCGACTGGTCCTGGAAGACGAGCCCGACGCGGCGGTGGCGCACGGCCAGCGGCGGGGCGGTCCAGCTGCGCCCGCCGACCTCGACCTCTCCCGCCATCGCGGTCGTGCCGGCGAGGGCGCCGAGCAGGGTGGACTTGCCCGCGCCGTTGGGCCCGATGACCGCGACCACCGACCCTGCGGCGGCGGTGACCTCGGCGTCGAGGCGACCGGGCACCCTGACCCGGGCGTGCAGGCCCGGTCCGGTGGCGCTGCCGGGCCCGCTCAGGGCCTCCTCGGAGCCGGTCACGAGGTCGTCAGCCATCGGTTGCGCAGGCCGGCGAGCACGCCGACGGAGACCAGCAGCAGGATCATGCTCAGCGTGCGGGCCACGGCGGGGTCGGCCTGGAGCTGGGTGTAGATCAGCGACGGCATGGTCTGGGTGGTGCCGGGGAAGTTGCCGGCGAAGGTGATCGTGGCGCCGAACTCGCCCAGCGAGCGGGCCCAGGCCAGCACGGCGCCGGCCACCACGCCCGGCATCGCCAGCGGCAGGGTCACCCGGCGGAAGGCGTGCCAGCGGGTCGCACCCAGGGTGGCCGCGACGACGTCGTACCGCTCGCCGGCCGTGCGCAGCGCGCCCTCCACGCTCAGCACGTAGAAGGGCATGGCCACGAAGGTGTGGGCGATGACCACGGCGGTCGTGGTGAAGGGCACGGTGAGGCCGGTGGTCTCGCGCAGCAGGGAGCCCACGACGCCGTTGCGGCCCAGCGCGGTCACGAGCGCGACGCCGGCCACCACCGGTGGCAGCACGAGCGGCACGGCCACCGCCGCGCGCAGCACCGAGCGGCCGGCGAAGTCGACCCGCGCCAGCAGCCACGCCAGGGGGGTGCCCAGCACGAGGCAGGCGAGCACGGTGACCGCGGAGGTCAGCGCGGTGATCCGCAGCGCCGCGAGCACCGGCGCCGAGCCGAGCTGGTCGAGGAAGTCGCCCCAGGGGGTGTCGAGCACGAGGGTCACGAGGGGCACGACGAGCAGCGCCGCGGCCACCGCGCCGGGCACGACGAGCACCAGCGGCGGTCGGCCGAGGTGGGAGCCGGAGCGCGTGGTCGCCTCCGCGTCGGGGGGTGGGGTCACGGCTGCCCGAAGCCTGCGTCGGCCAGCACCTGCCGGCCGGCCTCGGAGAGCACCAGGTCGACGAACTCCTGGGCGAGCTCCGGGTCGCCGGCCTGGTCGAGCGGGGCGATGGGGTAGTCGGTGACCTGGTCCTCGGCGCCCGGCACCTCGAAGGTCTCGACCTGGTCGCCGGCCGCGACCGCGTCGGTCTCGTAGACGAAGCCGGCGTCGGCCTCGTCGTCGGTCACCTTGGCCAGCACCGCCTTGACGTCGACCTCGAGGCTGGCCGGCTGGGAGGTCACCCCCTCCTCGGCCGCGATGGCCGCCCAGATCGCACCGCACGGGGCGGTGTCGACGCACACGACGTAGGTGGCGTCGCCGTCGGCGACGTCCTCGAAGCCCGACAGGTCGGCCGGGTTGCCGGCCGGCACCGCCATGACCAGGGTGTTGGTGGCGAAGACCTGCGGATCGGCGGCCAGCACGTCGGCGGCGGTGTCCATGGTGCGGGAGTCGGCGGTGGCGAGGACGTCGGCCGGAGCCCCCTCGACGGCCTGCCCGGCGAGGGTGGCGGAGGAGTCGAAGGCCAGCTCCACCTCGACGCCCTCGTGGTCGGCCTCGAACTGCTCGGCCAGGGTCGTGAAGGTCTCGGTGAGCGAGGCGGCGGCCAGCACGGTGATCGTGGTGTCGCCCGCGCCGTCCCCCGCGCCGCCGGTGTCGCCGCTGCCGTCGGCGTCAGTGCCGCAGGCGGCCAGAGGGAGGACGAGCGCGACCGTGGCGGCCGTCGCGGCGAGGCGGCGGCTGGTGCGGGTGCGGCGTGTGGTGCCGCGGCTGGCGGGGCTGGCGGGGCTGGTCATGGCTGGCTCCTGGTCGGGGCTGCGGGGGGCGTGGGAGGGGCGGCGTGGCGGGTCGGGCGCGCGCGGCTCACGTGGGCCGCTCGACGACGACGTTGGTGGACTTCACCGAGGCGATGGCGCGCACGCCGCGCTCGAGACCCAGCTCGTCGGCGGCCTCGGCGCTCATCAGCGACACCAGCCGGTAGGGCCCGCAGACGAGGTCGACCTGCGCCATGACGGTGTCCTTCCTGACGCGGGTGACGATGCCCACGAGGCGGTTGCGCGCGCTCACCGCCGAGGCGCGGGTGCGCTCGCGGTCGGGCTCGTCGACCAGGGTCTCGGCCAGGCCGGCGAGGTCGGCGCCGGCGATGACCGCCGGCCCGTCGGGTCGCGTCGCCGCCACCCGGCCGGAGTCGACCCACCGGCGCAGCGTGTCGTCGCTGACCCCGAGCAGCTCGGCGGCCTCGGCGATCCGGTACGTCGTCACGCATGCATCCTGCCTCATCCGCGGCCGATCTGTCCTCCAAGTGTCCGCGTCAGCGGACGGA
This sequence comes from Nocardioides sp. Leaf374, assembly GCF_916862475.1. Classification (NCBI taxonomy): domain Bacteria; kingdom Bacillati; phylum Actinomycetota; class Actinomycetes; order Propionibacteriales; family Nocardioidaceae; genus Nocardioides; species Nocardioides sp. Leaf374. The sequence goes on along the minus strand of NZ_CAKASO010000003.1, from coordinate 36,926 downwards.
ACTCGGTTCCGGAGCCGCTTCTGCGGTGACTGACTGCGGCGGCGGGTTTCGCCGGTCGGCTGGTGATACCCGCACCTGTCGGCCCACGCGTCGGCCGACAGGTGCGGGTGCGGGCCGACAGGTGCCGCGATGCGGCGGTCACGAGGGGCCGCGCCAGGTCGGCTCGGGTCGGGTCGGGGTCAGGTCAGGGTGAGGGCGGTGACCGCGGCGAGGAGCACGACCGGGGTGGTGGTCAGCGACCACGCGTGGAAGGTGCGCATCGACGGTGCGGCCGTGCTGTGGCCCAGGCCGCGGCGCCAGAGCAGGTTGGCCAGCGAGCCGGTGTAGGTCAGTCCGGAGCCGATGTTGAGGCCCAGCAGGGCGGCGAGCACGGCGTCGGTGCCGAGGGGGGCCACGAGCGGCACGACCAGCAGCGTCGCGCTGAGGTTGGTCACGAGGTTGGCCAGCACCGTGGCGACGAGCGCGACGACCAGCAGGTCGGTCCACGACGGCGCGCCGGAGGGGTCGGGCAGCAGGCGTCCCACCGCGTCGCCGAGCGGGCCGGTGGTCAGGGTCGCCACGACGACCCCGAGGCCGAGCACGAAGAGCGCGAACGACGGGTGGGTGGCGCGTCCGGCCTCGGGCCACGTCAGCAGCCCGCGGCGGGCGGCCCAGCCCACCAGCACCACCGCGGCCACCGCGGCGACCCAGCCCGGCTCGACGCCCAGCGGGGAGCCGACCGCGAAGCCCGCGAGCATGAGCGCCACGACGACCAGCGGCACGCGCTCCCAGGGCGGCGCGAGCGCGGCCGCGCCGCCGTCCTCGTCCGCACCGGCCTCGCCGACCGCACCCGCCCCGGCCTCGCCGAGCGCGCCCGCCCCGGGCCTGCCGGCCGTGGCCGGGCTCAGCTCGCGGCGGAACAGCACGCGCAGCGCGACCCACTCCACGACCAGCACCACGACGAGCACGGGGGCCATCGCGAGGGCGAAGCCGGCGAAGGTGAGGTCGAGGTCGCGCATCGCCAGCAGGTTGGTGAGGTTGGAGACCGGCAGCAGCAGCGAGGCCGAGTTGGCCATGCGCAGGCAGGCCCAGGCCACCGGCCGCGAGGACCAGCCGGCGCCTTGGGCGGCGGCCACCACGACGGGGGTGACGAGCACGACGGTGGCGTCGAGGCTGAGCACGCAGGTGACGGCCGCGGCGAGCACGAAGGCGCCGAGCAGCAGGCGGCGCGGGTCGCCGCGGTCGGTGCGGCGTACGACGGCGGCAGCGGCGGTGAAGAGTCCCGCGCGGGAGCACACCTCGGCCACGACGAGCACGGCCGCGAGGAACACCACCACCGGGGTCAGGTGGCCCAGCGTGCTGCCCACCGCGTCGAGCCCGAGCCGACCCGTGGCCAGCGCGGCCAGCCCGGCGACGACCGCCACGGCGGCCTCGACGAGCGGGCGGGGGTGGGCGTAGGCGGTGACCAGCAGCGCGAGGAGCGCGACCACGGCCACGACGTCGGCGAGGCTCCCGGCGAGGGCCTCCTGGATCTGCACCCGGCGAGCATGGCAGCCCACGGGGCGCCGTCGTACCGGCGGTCTGCCAGCATGGACACGTGAGCGAGACCCCCGGCACCCCGTCGCAGCCCGCGCCCGAGGGCCAGGCACCCGGACAGACCCCCGGCCAGGGCGCCGGTCAGCCCCAGGGCAAGCCGGGTCGCTACCAGCGCACCACCGGCGGTCTCATCGGCTCGATGATCGTGCTGGTCGCGGCGGTGATCGGCATCGTGCTCTTCCGCGGCGCCTTCCGCGACACCCCGGAGTTCGAGCCGACCAGCGTCGACTACCTCAGCGAGGTCGTGCGCCCGGTGCAGGGCGCCGGCAGCGAGATCGTCTACCCCGCCGCGGTGCCCGAGGGCTGGATGGTCAACGACGTCACCTACACCCCCGGCGAGCAGCCGGTCTTCGAGCTCGCGCTGCTGACCCCCGAGGAGAGCTTCGCCGGTCTGCACGAGGAGGCCGAGGACGTCGACGACCTCGTCGAGGAGCTGGTCGACCCCGAGGCGGTCGAGGGCGAGGCGCTGGCCACCCCCGACTCCGACGTCGCCACGAGCTGGCAGACCTTCACCGACGAGGGCGGCGACACGGCCTACGTCGCGACCACCGGCAGCGGCGACGACGAGCGCACCGTGGTCGTCTACGGCTCGGCGACGCCCGAGGAGCTGCAGGAGCTGCTGGGCGAGCTCACCGTGGAGACCCTGCCCGAGCGCGGCTCGGGCGCCTGACGTGGTCTGCCGGGGCACCGGCCCCCGAGGTCGCGCCTCAGTCCTCGGAGCCCTCGCGGTCGGCGGCCACCACGGCGTCGAGTCGCTGGCGCGCGCCGTCGAGCCAGTCCTGGCAGACCCGGGCCAGGTGCTCGCCGCGCTCCCACAGGGCGAGTGACTCCTCCAGGGTCGTGCCGCCCGCCTCGAGGCGGCGCACGACCTCCACGAGCTCCTCGCGGGCGGCCTCGTAGGACGGGGTCTGCGGCTGCTCAGGCATCGGTGGGCTCCTCGAGGCGGGTGGTGCGGGTGGTGGTGGCGTGGATGCGGCCGTCGGCGACGCGCACGGAGACCTCGACGCCCGCGGCCCCGGTGACCCCGGCGCCTCCGGCGGCCAGGTCGTCGACGGAGGTGACGACGCGGCCCTCGGCGTCCTGCAGGACGGCGTAGCCGCGGCGCAGGGTCTCCAGCGGGGAGAGGGCGCGGGCGCGGGCGCGCTGGTGGCCCACGTCGTCGGCGGCGCGGTCGAGGCGGTGGCCCAGCGTGCGGCGGGCCCGCTCGAGCAGGGCGTCGAGCTCGGCGGAGCGGGCGTCGAGCAGGGTGCGGGGGTCGGCCAGCGCCGGGCGCGAGCGCAGCGCGGCGAGCCCCTCGGCCTCCCGGCGCAGCCAGGCGTCGAGGGTGGAGCGCACCCGGTCGCGGGCCCAGGCCACGCCGCGGGCCTCCTCGGCCACGTCGGGCACGATCAGCTTGGCGGCGTCGGTGGGCGTGGAGGCGCGCACGTCGGCGACCAGGTCGAGCAGCGGGGAGTCGGGCTCGTGGCCGATCGCGGAGACCACGGGGGTGCGCATCGCGTGCACCGCGCGCAGCAGGGCCTCGTCGGAGAAGGGCAGCAGGTCCTCGACCGCGCCGCCGCCACGCGCGACGACGACCACGTCGACGTCGGCGTGGCGCTCGAGGCGGCCCAGCGCCTCGATCACCTCGCTGGCGCACCGGGGACCCTGCATCGCGGCGTAGGCCGTCTCGAACTCCACCGCCGGCCAGCGGCGACGCGCGTTGTCGACCACGTCTCGCTCGGCGGCCGAGCCGGGCGCCGTGACGAGGCCCACGCGGGTGGGCAGGAAGGGCGCGGGGCGCTTGAGCTCGGCGGCGAAGAGGCCCTCGGCGGCCAGCAGCTGGCGGCGCCGCTCGAGGCGCGCCAGCAGCTCGCCCAGGCCGACCATGCGGATCTCGCGGGCGTAGAGCGAGATCGTGCCGCGGTTGGCGTAGTAGGACGGCTTGGCGTGCACGACGACGCTCGCGCCCTCGACCAGGGGAGGGTTGAGCCCGTCGAAGAGGGTGCGCGAGCAGGTCACGGTCACCGACAGGTCGGCCACGGCGTCGCGCAGGGTCATGAAGACGGTCTGGACGCCGGGGCGACGGTTGACCTGGGCGATCTGGCCCTCGACCCAGATCGCGCCCAGCCGGTCGATCCAGCCGGCGATGGCGTTGGCGACCTGGCGCACCGGGGCCGGCGACTGCGCGGAGGTCTCCATGGCCATGCGAGGACCCTAGGCGACGGTGGGGACACCACGACGGACAGCACGGGGCGCAGCACGGGGGACAGCACGGGACAGGGCCCGGGGTACGGCGCCGACCCCTCCCGGCGGCCCGCCGGGAGGCTCCCCGCGGCCCGCCTAGGATGGGGCCATGAGCACCGACATGGGGATGCCCCCGATCCTGTCGCCCGACGAGGCCGAGAAGGCCGTCCTGCTGGCGGCGCCGCGGGGCTACTGCGCGGGCGTCGACCGGGCGGTCGTCACCGTGGAGCAGGCGCTCGACCTCTACGGCGCCCCGGTCTACGTGCGCAAGCAGATCGTGCACAACAAGCACGTCGTGGCCGACCTCGAGGCGCGGGGCGCGATCTTCGTCGAGGAGCTGGTCGAGGTGCCCGAGGGCGCCACGGTCGTCTTCTCCGCCCACGGCGTCTCGCCCGAGGTGCACCGCCAGGCCGAGGAGCGCACCCTCAAGACCATCGACGCCACCTGCCCGCTGGTCACCAAGGTCCACCACGAGGCCAAGCGCTTCGCCGCCGACGACTACGACATCCTCCTCATCGGCCACGCCGGCCACGAGGAGGTCGAGGGCACCGCGGGCGAGGCCCCCGAGCACATCCAGCTCGTCGAGAGCCCCGCCGACGTCGCCGGCATCGTCGTGCGCGACCCCTCCCGCGTGGCCTGGCTCTCCCAGACCACGCTCTCGGTCGACGAGACCCTCGAGACGGTCGCCGCGATCCGCGAGCGCTTCCCCGAGCTGCTCGACCCGCCGAGCGACGACATCTGCTACGCCACCCAGAACCGTCAGCTCGCGGTCAAGGAGATCGCCCACGGCTGCGACCTGCTGATCGTGGTGGGCTCCGGCAACTCCTCCAACTCCGTGCGCCTGGTCGAGGTGGCCCTCGAGGCCGGCGCCAAGGCCTCCTACCGCGTCGACGACGCCTCCGAGATCGACGAGGCCTGGCTCGACGGCGTGCGCACCGTCAGCGTCACCTCCGGCGCGAGCGTGCCCGAGAGCCTCGTGCAGGGAGTCCTCGCCTACCTCGCCGAGCGCGGCTACCCCGACGCCAAGGCCGTCCACAGCGCTGAGGAGTCGCTCATCTTCTCCCTGCCCAAGGAGCTGCGCCGCGACATGAAGGCCGCGGCCCGCGCGCAGTAGCCCCTCGGACGGGACCCCGGACGGCGCGGGAGGGTGCTCGGGTGAGGCTGCACGACGACGAGCTCGCGGTCGACGAGCCCCTGGTGCGCCGGCTGCTCGCGACCCAGCACCCGCACCTCGCCGACCTGCCGCTGCGGGCGCTCGGCGGCGGCGGGCAGGCGGCGGGCTCCTCCAACCGGCTGTTCCGCCTCGGTGACGACCTGCTGGTGCGCCTGCCCCGCCAGCCCGGCGGGTCGCGCGCGCTGGAGACCGAGCGGCGCTGGGGGCCGCTGGTCGCGGCAGCGCTGCCGCCCGGGGTCGTCGTGCCCGAGGTGGTGGCGAGCGGGCGGCCCGGGGAGGGCTACCCCGAGGCCTGGTCGGTGACGCGGTGGATCGAGGGCACCCCGTCGGCGGTGCCGGCGCTCGCGGCGTACGCCGGGTCGTCGGGGCCGCTGGCGCGCGACCTGGCCGCGGTCCTGCGGGGGCTGCGGGACGCCCCGGTGCCGGCGCAGGCCGTGGCCGACCCGGCGCTGCGGGGCTACCGCGGCGGCCGGCTGGGCGACCTCGACGACGACCTGCGCGAGACGGCGGCCGTGTGCGCCGCCCTGCCCGGGTGGTCCGACCTCGGCCTCGACCTCGACCGCGTGCTCCTCGTCTGGGAGAGCGCGCTGGTGGCGGAGGCGGCGCTCGATGCCGCCGGGCCGGTCGCGGAGGGCTGGCTGCACGGTGACCTGCTGGCCGAGAACCTGCTCGTGCGCGAGGGCCGCCTCGCCGCCGTGCTCGACCTCGGCGGGCTCGGGGTCGGCCGGCGGGCCGTGGACCTGGTCGTGGCGTGGGAGGTGCTCGACGCCCCCGGTCGCGCCCTGCTGCGCGAGCTGCTCGACGTCGACGAGGCGACGTGGCGGGTCGGCCAGGGCTGGGCGCTGCTGCTGGCGCTCATCACCTTCCCCTACTACGGGCGCACGATGCCCGCCCGCTGCGCCGCTCGCCGGGCGATGGCCGCCGCGGTGCTGGACGCGGTGGTCGACGTGGTGGTCGACGTGGGGCCGGACGTGGGGCCGGACGTGGGGCCGGACGTGGGGCCGGTCGTGGGGCCGGTCGTGGGGCCCGGCTGAGTCAGGCGCGGGTGCGGCGGCGGGGCCAGACGACGAAGCGGTAGGCGCAGAAGTTGAGCACGATGACGACGCAGATCGCGCCGAGCTTGGCCAGCAGCACCGCGTCGTCGCCGAGCACCGCGAGCAGGGCGTAGATGACCAGCGGCTGCACGAGGAAGAGCACGGTGCCGGTGCTCGCCACGAAGCGCACGGCGTCGCCGAGCCGCAGCCGCTCGGCGCGGAAGGTCAGCAGGCCGTTGACCACGAAGCTGAAGGTCATGCCCGCGGCGGTCGAGACCACGTTGGCCAGCACGATGCCCAGGGCGTCGTGGAGCAGCCAGAAGAGTCCGACGTCGATGCCGGTGTTGACCGCGCCGACCGCCACGAAGCGCACCAGCGTGCTCTCGTGCAGCGTGCGCAGACGCTCGCGTCGCGACGGCGCGCTCGGGGTGGCGCTCGGGGTGGCGCTCGGGGGCCCGCTCGCGGGATCGCGCGGCGGCACGGGCTGCGGGGCCGGGTGAGAGGAGGTCAGGACACGCTCCCGTGCTGGGTACGGAGGTCGGGCTGGGTCTGCGGCAGCGAGCGTACGCCGGAGTGCTCGCCGCGGGCGGTGAGGGCCAACGAGTAGAGCGGGCGACCCTGCACCTGGGTGTAGGTGCGCCCGACGTAGCTGCCGATGACGCCCATCATCACCAGCTGCAGCCCGGCGAGCAGGAACATCCCCACCCCGAGGAAGGCCCAGCCGGGCACCGAGTCCTCGGGGCGCAGCAGCCGCACCGAGGCGACGTAGGCCGCCATGACGACGCTGAGCGCCGAGAGCGCGAAGCCGAGCCGCGTGATCATGCGCAGCGGGGCGGTGGAGAAGCCGAGGATGCCGTTGGCGGCGAAGGCCAGCATGCGCCCCAGCGGGTAGCCGCTGGTGCCGGCGTGGCGCTCGTCGCGGTCGAAGAGCAGCGCCTCCTGGCGGAAGCCGACGTGGGCGACGATGCCGCGCAGGAAGCGGTCCTGCTCGCGGTAGCGGGCCACCTCGGCCACGACGCGGCGGTCCATGAGCCGGAAGTCGCCGACGTCGCGGGGGATGTCGACCGAGGCCAGCCGGTCGAGCACGCGGTAGAACGCCCAGGCCGTGGTGCGCTTGAAGAGGGTGTCGCGCCGCGAGCGGCGCTGGGCGTAGACGACGTCGGCCCCGTCCTCCCACAGCCCGACCATCTCCAGGCTGACCCGGGGCGGGTCCTGGAGGTCGGTGTCCATGACGATGACCGCGTCGGCGTCACCGGCGGCGTCGAGGCCCGCGGTGACCGCGATCTGGTGTCCGCAGTTGCGGGCGAGGTCGAGCACGCCGACGCGCGGGTCGTGGCGGCGCAGCACGAGCAGCCGGGCCAGCGACTCGTCGCGGCTGCCGTCGTTGACGTAGAGGAACTCCCAGTCGAGGTCGTCGCGGACGGCGGTCGCCTCGGTGAGAGCGGCGTGGAAGGGCGCGACGTTGTCGGCCTCGTCGTAGACCGGCAGCACGTAGGTCACCTTCGGACGCGGGGTGTCGGGGGTGCGGACGGGCAGGGCGCGGGGGCTGGTGCGGGCGGGCATGGCCGGGTCCCTTCGCAGGCGGGTCGGGGCTGGGGGTGGTCTGGTCCCAGTCAGCCCGGGTCACCTCTGCGTGGGCTGTGAGCCGCCCCCGGACCCGCCGTGAGTGGTGCGCGGATGCTGTGGGCCGGGGCGGCGTAGTCTCGAGCGGTGGCGAGGTACGTGGACATGCACCCGGACAACCCCCAGCCCCGGCTCCTGGCCCAGGTGGTGGAGGCGCTGCGCGACGACGCGCTGATCGCCTACCCGACCGACTCCGGCTACGCGCTGGGGGCCCAGCTGGGCAACCGCGAGGGGCGCGACCGGATCCTGCGGATCCGCGGCCTCGACGAGCGGCACCACTTCACGCTGGTGTGCCGCGACTTCTCCCAGCTGGGCCAGATGGTGCACGTCGACAACTCGGCCTTCCGCGCCATCCGCGCAGCGACGCCGGGGCCCTACACCTTCATCCTGCCGGGCACCCCCGAGGTGCCGCGACGGCTGCTGCACCCCAAGAAGAAGACCGTCGGCGTGCGCATCCCCGACCACGTGCTGGTGCAGGCGCTGCTCGCCGAGCTCGGGGAGCCGCTGCTGAGCAGCTCGCTGATCCTGCCCGGGGAGTCCGAGCCCCGCACGAGCGGCTGGGACGTCAAGGAGGAGCTCGACCACCAGGTCGACCTGGTCATCGAGGCGGGGGAGACCCCGGCGGAGTCGACCACGGTGGTGGACTGGTCCGAGGGGGCTCCCGAGGTCACCCGGCGGGGTGCCGGGGACCCGGACCGCTTCGCCTGAGGTCGCCGCGGCCGCCCGGACCGCCCGCGCGCTGTTCCAGCCACGCGGTGGCCCAGCCGGGGAGGGGTGCGCCGGTGCGGCGTACCTGGTTGCGCGCGGCGAGGGCCAGCAGGCACAGGGCGTAGCCCACGACGAGGGCGAGGCTGTGGTCGGCCAGCCCGGTGACGACGACCTGCACCACGCCGTCGCCGGGGTCGGCCAGCGCGCCGGGACGGGTGGCGCCGAGCATCGCGAAGACGCCGACCATGAGCAGGGGCGGCAGGACGCCGACGCTGAAGAAGTCGCGGGGGCGCACCAGCAGGGCCAGCGCGAGGGCGAGCGCGACGAAGGCGAGGTCGAAGAGCCAGCCGATCACGGCCGCGCCGACCAGCAGCTCGACGGCGGAGGCGGTGAGCAGCACGGCCACGCCGAGCGCGACCATCTCGTGCGCGGGAGCGCGGCCTTCCTCCCACAGGGTGTGCGACGTCATCGCCTGATCACCTCACTGCCTCGGTGACGGGCCGGGAGCGACCGGTCACCACGCCACGCTAGGGCGCCCGTCGGGCTCCTCGGGGGCGGCGCGCCGGTCGACGGCGCGCAGCTCCACGGTGCGCGGCGTCGGCAGCGGGTCGTCGGTGACGCCCAGGTCGGCGAAGCGGCGGGTGGTGACGAGCACGCGCGACTCCAGCGAGCCGACCGCGGAGTTGTAGTGGCCGACCGCGGCGTTGAGGGAGCGGCCGACGTGGTCGAGGTGGCCGCCCAGCGTGGCGACCCGGGAGTGCAGGTCGCGCCCGAGGCGGTGGATCTCGGCGGCCCGCTCGGCGAGCACCTCGTGGCTCCAGCCGTGGGCCACGGTGCGCAGCAGCGCGATGAGGGTGGTCGGGGTGGCCAGCACGACCTGCCGCTCGGCGGCGTGCTCGATGAGCCCGGGGTCGGCCTCGAGCGCGGCGGCCAGGAACGACTCGGCCGGCACGAAGAGCACCACGAACTCCGGGGTCTCGGGCAGCGAGCGCCAGTAGGCCTTCGACGACAGCAGCGCCACGTGGGCCCGCAGCTGGCGGGCGTGGCGCTGGAGGTGGGCGGCGTGCTCGGTCTGGTCGTCGGTGGAGGTGGCGTCGAGGTAGGCGTCGAGCGGGACCTTCGCGTCGATGACGACGTGGCGCTCGCCCACCAGGTGCACCACCAGGTCGGGGCGCCGGGCGCCGTCGTCGAGGCGGTGCTGCTCGCTGAAGTCGCACCGGTCGACCAGGCCGGCGAGCTCGACGGCGCGGCGCAGGTGCAGCTCGCCCCAGCGCCCGCGCACCTGCGGCTTGCGCAGCGCCGTGGACAGCGACTGGGTCTCGCGGCGCAGCACGTCGGTGGAGTGGCGCACGTCGGCCACCTGCTCGCGCAGCTGGCCCTGCCACGTCGCGCGCTGGTGCTCCAGGTCGACCAGCTGGTCGCTGAGCCGGTCGAGCCCCCGCATCACCTCGGCCTGCTCCACCAGCCCCTGGCCCAGCGCGCCCACGTGCTCGGGCCGCGACCGGGCCCACAGCACCCCCAGGGCCACCCCGAGGCCCAGCCCCAGCACCAGCCCCGCCCCGAGCACCCCCAGCACCGCCGTGATCTCCATGCCCGCAGCATGCGGCACGCCACCGACAGTGGGGTGGGGGCGGGCTGGGGTGGTCGCGGGCGGTCGCGGGTTTCACCGGCCGACTGGCGAAACCCGCACCTGTCGGCCGACGCGTGGGCCGACAGGTGCGGGTCCGGGCCGACCGGTGGGGCTGAGGTGACGGGTGGGGCTCGGCGCTCGGCGTCCCCCGGGGGGCGCGGTGGGGTGCGGGACGTGGCGGCGTACGACAGCTCGGCCGGGCCCGGGGGCGTCGTCTGCCGCCACTTCCGGCGGGAGCCTCCGGTACGGCGACCACCGCGGCGCGTCACGCGGCGGGGCGGTCGCGGGTTTCACCAGCCGGCTGGTGAAACCCGCACCGGTCGGCCGACGCACGGGCCGACAGGTGAGGGTCCGGGCCGACCGGTGTGACAGGAGGGGCTCAAGGGGCGGCTCGCGGGCGGGGCCGGCCGGGGCGGGTGGGGCTCAGTCGGCGAGGTCGACGACGACGGGGGCGTGGTCGGAGGCGCCGGTGCCGGCGCGCTCGTCGCGGTCGATGAAGGCGCCGGTGGTGCGGGCGGCCAGGCCGGGGGATCCGAGCACGAAGTCGATCTTCAGGCCGCGGTCGCGCTCGAAGCGCTGGCGGTAGTAGTCCCAGTAGGTGTAGCCGGGGGCGTGCTCGCGGGTGACCTCGGCGTAGCCGTCGTCGAGGAAGCCCTGGAAGGCCGCGCGCTCGGGCGGGGTGACGTGGGTGGAGCGGCGGAACTGCTCGATGTCGAAGACGTCGGAGTCGAGCGGCGCGATGTTCCAGTCGCCGACCAGCGCGGTGTCCTCGCCCAGCCAGGAGCGGGAGGCCTCGCGCAGCCGCGCCAGCCAGTCGAGCTTGTAGACGTAGTGCGGGTCGTCGGGCTTGCGGCCGTTGGGCACGTAGAGCGACCACACCCGCACCCCGCCGCAGACGGCGCCGATCGCGCGGGCCTCGGGCGCCACGGGATCGCCGTAGCCCGGCATGCCCTCGAAGCCGACCTGCACGTCCTCGAGACCGACGCGGCTGAGCAGGGCCACGCCGTTCCACTGGCTGTAGCCGACCGATGCCACCTCGTAGCCCAGCGACTGCAGCCCCAGGAGCGGCAGCTGCTCCTCGCGGGCCTTGGTCTCCTGCAGGGCCAGCACGTCGACGTCGTGGCGCTGCACGAAGGCCTCGACGCGCTCGATGCGGGAGCGGAGGGAGTTGACGTTCCAGGTCGCGAGGCGCACCCCGACAACCTAGGCGCCGCCACCGACGCCGTGGGTGCCCGGGTGGGCGCCCGGGTGGGCCCCGGTCCGGCGGGCCCGGGTCGGGTACGCCGACGCGTCGGCGCTCCGGCCGGTCGGCGCCCCAGCCGGTCAGCGCACCAGCGCGGAGACCCCGGCCAGCAGCCGGTCGACGTCGTCGTCGCTGCTGTAGGCCGCGAGCCCGGCGCGCACGGCCCCGTCGTCGCCGAGCCCGAGGCGCCGGGAGGTCTCGAGGGCGTAGAAGTTGCCGGCGGGGGCGTTGACGCCGAGCGCCCCGAGGTGGGCGTGCACCTGGGGGCCGGGGTGGCCGGCGACGGAGAAGAGCACGGTGGGCGTGCGGTGGGCCGGGGAGCCGACGAGCGTGACGCCGGGCAGCGCGGCGAGGCCGTCGAGCAGCCGGGCCAGCAGCGTCTCCTCGTGGCGCTCGACGGCGCCCATCGAGGCCACGACCCGCTCGCGCCGGGTCAGCTCGGCGGGCACCGAGGAGGCCTCGGCGAGGCCGGCGACGTAGTCGACGGCCGCGGTGACGCCGGCCAGCAGCTCGTAGGGCAGCGTGCCGAGCTCGAAGCGCTCCGGCACGGCGTCGGTCGAGGGGAGCAGCTTGTCGGGGTGCAGACGCTCCAGCAGCGCGGGCGGCGCGGCGAGCACGCCGAGGTGCGGACCGAAGAGCTTGTAGGGCGAGCAGACGACGACGTCGGCGCCGAGGGCGGTCGCGTCGACGGCCGCGTGGGGCACCAGGTGGACGGCGTCGACGTACGACAGCGCCCCGACCTCGCGGGCGGCCCGGGTGACGGCGGCGACGTCGGGGCGGGTGCCGATCAGGTTGGACGCCGCGGTGACCGCGACCAGCCGGGTGCGGGGGCCGATGGCGGTGGCGGGGTCGTCGAGCTCGCCGGTGACGGGGTCGAGGTCGAGCCAGCGCACGATGGCGCCGGCGCGCTCGGCGGCGACCACCCACGGCCTGACGTTGGCGTCGTGGTCGAGGCGGCTGACCACCACCTCGTCGCCGGGCGCCCACCCGCGGGCGAGCGTGCGGGCCAGGTCGAAGGTCAGCTGGGTCATCGAGCGGCCGAAGACGACGCCGGCCGGGTCGGCGCCGAGCAGGTCGCCGGCGGCGGCCCGGGCGTCGGCCACCACCGCCTGCGTACGACGCTCCGTGGCGGTGCCGCTCCCACGCTGTCCCAGGCCCGCGGTCATCGCGCCCGCGACGGCGTCGGCCACCGCGCGCGGCACCTGCGAACCGCCCGGCCCGTCGAAGTGGGCCACCCCCAGCGACAGCGCCGGGAAGTCGTCGCGGATCGGTCGCAGGACGGGTGCGTGGCTCATGGGGCCGAACCTACGCACCACCTGCGCGCGGTCGGCCGGACGGCCCCGACGCGCCCGCGGGACCCGGCTGCGCGACCCGGCTGCGCGACCCGGGTGCGCGACCCGCCCGGGCTCGACCCGCTCGTGCGACGCCTCCGCTCGAACGGCCGGCGCGGTAGGTACCTCAGACGAAGGCGCTCTCGCCGGTGATGGCGCGCCCGACGATGAGGGTGTTGATCTCGCGGGTGCCCTCGTAGGAGTAGATGGCCTCGGCGTCGGCGACGAAGCGGCCCACGTGGTGCTCCAGCAGGATCCCGTTGCCGCCGAGCACCTCGCGCGCCCAGCCGACGGTCTCGCGCATCCGCACGGTGCTGTGGACCTTGCACAGCGAGGCGTGCTCGTCGCGCAGCAGGCCGGCGACCTGCAGCTGCGAGGCGCGCACGTTCATCGCGGTGGAGGCGGTGACGTTGGAGAGCATCTTGACCAGCAGGTCCTGCACCATCTGGAAGGACGCGATCGGGCGGCCGAACTGCTCGCGGGCCTTGGTGTAGCGCAGCGCGTGCTCGTAGGCGCCGCGCGCGCAGCCGGCGGCCTGCCAGGCCACGCCCATGCGGGTCACCCGCAGCACCTGGGAGGTGTCGTGGAAGGAGTGGGCCCCCTGCAGCCGGTTCTCCTCCGGCACCCGCACGTCGCGCAGGTGGATCTCGGCGTTCTGCACCACGCGCAGGGCGATCTTGTCGCGCTGCACGTCGAAGGTCATGCCCTCGGTGTCCTTCTCGACCACGAAGCCCTTGACCTGGCCGTCGTCCTCGTCGCGGGCCCAGACGACCACGAGGTCGGCGAAGGAGGCGTTGCCGATCCACTTCTTCTCGCCGTTGAGCACCCAGGCGTCGCCGTCGCGGCGCGCCGTGGTGGACAGCCCCTGGGAGATGGCCGAGCCGGTCTCGGGCTCGGTGAGGCCGAAGGCGCCGATGAGCTCCAGGCGCGCCATCGCGGGCAGCCACCGCTGCTGCTGCTCGGGGGAGCCGCACAGCGCGATCGAGCCCATGGCCAGCCCGCCGTGCACGCCCATGAAGGTGCCGATGGAGGGGTCGACGCGACTCAGCTCCATGGCCACGAGGCCGTCGACCAGTGCGCCGCGGGCAGGGCAGCCCGGGGCGTCGTAGGCCAGGCCGGCGATGCCGAGGTCGGCGATGCCCGCCACCAGCTCGTGGGGGAACTCCCCGCGCGTCCAGTGCTCGTTGATGACCGGCTCGACCTCGCGGTTCATGAAGGCGCGCACCCGGCCGAGCAGCTCGCGGTCGTCGTCCTCGAGCAGCAGCTCGAAGCCGAGGAAGTCCGAGAAGGGGGAGTCGGTGAGCTCCACGCCCTCCAGGCCGGTGGTGCGGGGGGCGCCGCTGAGGTCGCCGTCGGGGCGGGCCGCGGCCTCGGCCGCGTGCTCGGTGGCGGTGGCGGTGGCGGTGGCGGTGCCGGTCGCGGTGTCGGAGGTGGGGGGAGGGGTGCTCATCGGTCGGGCTCCTGGTCGTCGAGGAAGTGGTCGATCAGCGGGGCCAGCTCGTCGCTCTCGGTGAGGATCCCCAGGTGGCCGCCACGGTAGACGTGCAGCTGCGAGCGCGGCACGAGGCGGGCGATGACGCGGGCGTTGACCAGCGGGATGATCGGGTCGTCGTCGCCGGCCATCACCAGCACCCGCTGGCGCAGGAGGGGGAGCGCGGGCAGGCTCGACCAGCCCGCGCCGGCGAGCAGCTGGAGGTAGTAGCCGCGGCGGGGGCCGCTGCGGGTGGCCTCGTGCAGCAGGGCGGCGCCGCGGGCGGGGTCGGTGCGCATGGTGCCGCCGTAGATGTCGCCGGCGATGGAGGCGGCGTAGCCCGCGTCGCGGTGGCGCTTGGGGGTCAGCATCCGCGAGAGCACCCGCGGGTGGGCGGGCACCATGAGCGAGCCGGTGCCGGTGGCCACGAGCACGACGCGGCGCACCCGTCGCGGCGACTGGAAGGCCAGCTGCTGCGCCAGCCCGCCGCCCCAGGAGAGACCGAGCACGTCGAAGCGCCGGTGGCCCAAGCGGTCCATGAGCGCGGTGAGCCAGGAGGCGATGCCGGCCATCGTGTAGGGCACCGGCGGCGCCGGCGACCCCCCGACGCCGGGCACGTCGAAGCGCACCACCCCGCGCCGCGGGTCGAGGGAGTCCACCAGCGGCTGGAGCGCCTCCAGGCTGGCCCCGATGCCGTTGCACAGCAGCAGCGGCGGCTCGCCGGTCAGCGCGCCGGTGCCCGGGCGCACGGAGACCCGCACCGGGATGCGGCGTACGGCGAGGGTGCGGATCCGGTCGGGGGCGGCCGGGCCGCGGTCGTCGGCGCGCGGGCCGCCGGGCCCGCCGGGGCCCCGGGTCGCCATCGTGGGGCTCACCGGTCGTGGACGTAGGCGCCGGGCGCGGCCCCCACGGGCTCGTAGCGGGCCGAGCCGTGCCGGCGGGGCCGGTTGCGCTCCGGGCCGGTGCGCTCGGCCAGCCAGGCGGCGTAGTCCTCCCACCAGCTGCCGCGCACCTTGCGGGCCCCGGCCAGCCAGGCCTCGGCCGTGTCGGGGTTGTCCTCGGCGGTCTGGAAGCTGGCCTTCTCGTTGCCGGGCGGGTTGACCATGGCGGCGATGTGGCCGCTGGTGGAGAGCACGAAGCGGGTCTCGCCGCCGAAGAGCTGGGTGGTGCGGTAGCACGACTCCCACTTGCACAGGTGGTCGGCGATGCCGGCCACGACGTAGGCGTCGGTGTAGACCTTGGCCAGGTCGACCGGCGAGCCGAGCATGGTGGAGCCGTCGGGCTCGGTCAGCGCGTTGCGGATCGCGAGGTCCATGAAGTCGCGGTGCATGGCGGCGGTCATCCGCACGGGGTCGGCGTTCCAGTAGAGGATGTCGAAGGCCTTGGGGGCGTGGCCCATCAGGTAGTTGTTGACCCAGTAGTTCCAGATCAGGTCGTTGGGCCGCAGCCAGGCGAAGATCTCGGCCAGCGCGGCGCCGTCGAGGTAGCCCTTCTCCCGCGAGGCGCGGGTCGAGGCGGCGGCGCCCTTGTGCGAGAGCAGCGCGCTGGGCAGCCCGGCCTCGAACTGGTCGAGCACGGTCACGGCGAGGCTGAAGGCCGCGACCCGGTCGAGGTCGCCGGTGGCGGCCAGGTGGGCCATCACCATCGAGGCGAGCATGCCGCCGGAGCAGATGCCGAGGATCGCGACCTGCTCCTGGCGGGCGATGTCCTGGGCGGCGCCCATCGCCTCGACGATGGCCTGGCCGTAGGTGTCGAGGCCCCAGTCGGCGTGGCGGGCGTCGGGGTTGCGCCAGGAGATGCAGTAGACCTGCTGGCCGGCGCGCACGAGGTGCTCGACCAGGCTGCGGTCGGGGGCGAGGTCGATGACGTAGTACTTGTTGATCGTCGGCGGCACGATCAGCAGCGGCACCGAGCGCACCTTGGTGGTCTGCGGGGTGTACTGGATCAGCTCGAAGACGTCGGTGCGCAGCACCACCTCGCCGGGCGTCACCGCGATGTCCTCGCCCACCTCGAAGGCGTCGGCCTCGACCATCGACGGCACCCGCGGCGCGGTGGCGAAGTCGCGCACGAAGCGGCGCCCGCCGGCCACGAGGTTGCCGCCGCCGGTGTCGATGACCCGCTTGAGCACCTTCGGGTTGAGCGCGGGGTTGTTGGTGGGCGCCGAGGCCTCCACGAGGTTGTCGACCACGAAGCCCATCCGCTGGCCGTCGCCGTGGTCGAGGCCCGCGTCGGCGACCAGGCC
This sequence comes from Nocardioides sp. Leaf374, assembly GCF_916862475.1. Classification (NCBI taxonomy): domain Bacteria; kingdom Bacillati; phylum Actinomycetota; class Actinomycetes; order Propionibacteriales; family Nocardioidaceae; genus Nocardioides; species Nocardioides sp. Leaf374. The sequence goes on along the minus strand of NZ_CAKASO010000003.1, from coordinate 20,672 downwards.
GCGCAGCGCCGCGCCCGTGGCGAGGTAGCTCTGCAGGGTGCGGCGGAAGAAGGGGTTCTTCTCCCACGCCTCGTCGCTGAAGCGGCGGTCCTTGGGGTGCGGGGCCAGCTCGGAGCGGCCCACCTGCACCTTGGCCAGCTCGGCGCCCAGGCCGGCGACACGGCCGACCACCCGACGCGGGTGACGGGCCAGCCCGACCCCGAAGCGCACCCCCGACATGCCCGGCAGCAGCCGCCGCAGCGGGCCGCGGGTGGCGTCGGCGAGCAGCAGGTCGAGGGGCGTCGCGAGCTCGCCGGGGCCCGGGGCGTCGGCGGCGCCGGCCTCGCGCATCCTCTGGTCGGCCTCGCGGGCGGGTCGTGCGCTGAGATCGGTCATCGTGCCTCCGAGCGGCTGGGCGTGGCCGACGTACGCCGGCCCTGCTGCGCCCAGTGTGACTGGTGCCACACCGGACGGGACCACCCGGTCGGATGGGCGGTCGGCGGGCCGGGCGGGCGGGCCGGGCGGGGCCCGTCGGGGTGAGGGTGCGGGCCGCGGGGGCGACGTACGTTCGAGGGGCGGGCAGGACCTGCCCGCCCCACGATCCCCAGGAGGCACCATGAGCGCCCACGACCAGAGCACGAGCGAGCAGGAGCAGCGCGTCGTCGAGCTGCTGAAGGACTCGAAGGTCGCGATGCTGACCTATCTCGACCCCAGCGGCAAGCTGCTCAGCAAGCCCATGGCCACCCAGGACGTCGACTTCGACGGCACCCTCTACTTCATCGCCGAGCGCGGCTCCGACAAGGTCCAGGCCCTCGTGGCCGACTCCCGGGTCAACGTGTCCTACTCCAACAACGGCTCCTGGGTCTCGGTGGCCGGCACCGCCTCGGTCGTCAACGACGAGACCAAGCTGAAGGAGCTGTGGAGCAGCTTCACCGACTCCTGGCTCGAGGGCGGCCCGGAGAACCCGGAGAACGTGCTCGTCGAGGTCACCCCCGACTCCGCGGAGTACTGGTCGGCGCCGGGCGGCAGCACGATCATCTCGCTGACCAACCTGGTCAAGGCCAAGCTCACCGGCTCGCGCATCGAGGGCGACAACGAGCAGGTCGACCTGCGCTGACCCGGCTCTGAGCTGCGCCGGGCCCGCGCCGGGCCTGCGCCGGGCCGGCCCCGGGTCCGCCCCGGCTCGGCCGGGGGGCGCGACGGCCCGGCCCGGGCGCGATTGCGGCCGGGTCGGCGCCCGCCCGTAGAGTTTCCGCCCGTGGCACTCACCATCGGCATCGTCGGTCTCCCCAACGCGGGCAAGTCGACCCTCTTCAACGCCCTGACGAAGAACGACGTCCTCGCGGCGAACTACCCCTTCGCCACCATCGAGCCCAACGTCGGCGTGGTGGGGGTGCCCGACGGGCGCCTGGCCCGGCTGGCCGAGGTCTTCTCCTCGGCCAAGGTGCTGCCCGCGACGGTGGAGTTCGTCGACATCGCCGGCATCGTGCGCGGCGCCTCGGAGGGCGAGGGCCTGGGCAACAAGTTCCTCTCCCACATCCGCGAGTCGGCCGCGATCTGCCAGGTCACCCGCGTCTTCCGCGACGAGGACGTCACCCACGTCGACGGTGAGGTCAACCCCGGCAACGACATCTCCACCATCCAGACCGAGCTGATCCTGGCCGACCTGCAGACGGTGGAGAAGGCCATCCCGCGCCTGGAGAAGGAGGCGCGCGGCAACAAGGCCGTCACCGCCAACCTGGAGGCCGCCAAGGAGGCCCTCGGCCACCTCGAGGCCGGCACCCCGGTCATCGACACGAAGGTCGACCGCGCACTCGTGCGCGAGCTGTCGCTGCTGACCGCCAAGCCCTTCATCTACGTCTTCAACTGCGACGCCGACGAGCTGGCCGACGAGGAGCTCAAGGACCGCATGCGCGCCCTGGTCGCCCCCAGCGAGGCGATCTTCCTCGACGCCAAGTTCGAGTCCGAGCTCGTCGAGCTCGGCGACGACGACGAGGCCCGCGCCATGCTCGAGGAGATGGGCGTCGAGGAGCCCGGCCTCGACGTGCTCGCCCGCGTCGGCTTCGACACCCTCGGCCTGCAGACCTACCTCACCGCCGGCCCCAAGGAGACCCGGGCCTGGACGATCCCGAAGGGCGCCACCGCCCCCGAGGCCGCCGGCGTGATCCACACCGACTTCCAGCGCGGCTTCATCAAGGCCGAGATCGTCTCCTTCGACGACCTCATGGAGCTCGGCACCATGCAGAAGGCCAAGGAGGCCGGCAAGGTGCGCATGGAGGGCAAGGACTACGTCATGGCCGACGGCGACGTGGTGGAGTTCCGCTTCAACGTCTGACCCGAGTGACCCGGCGCTCGTCGTCCCGGGTCAGGACGCGCGCTGCTCGCTGTCGGGCGAGGCGGTGCTGTCGGCCACGGCGTCGTCGTCCTCGCGGCCCTCGTCGGGCTCGCGCTCCTTGCGCCGCAGCAGGTAGGCCGCGGCTGCGAGCAGCAGGGTCAGCACGCCGAGCACGCCGATGAGGGTCACGTCGTCGCGGAAGACGTCGCCCTTGCCGGTGGCGTCGGCGGCCTTGACCGACACGACCACGATCTCCTTGATCGAGGCGATGATGCCCACGATCAGGAAGGGCTCCGCGACCAGCTCGCGGCGGGCGACCGTCGCGCGCACGGCGAAGAGCAGCTCCACGACGATGAAGACCAGCAGGACGGCGTCGAGCACCTCGAGCACGGGTGCCTGACCACCGGTGGAGAAGAGGTCGGGCACCCCGCGGGCCAGGTCGACCACCAGGGCCGTGGCGCAGAGGGCGAGGACGACGGCGATGACGACGTAGAGGAGGTCCTCCAGCCAGCCGATGGCGCGGTCGATGACCTCCGCGCGGCGTTCCTCGCTCGACGGAGCGTCCTTGGATCGTGTGCTCATCGGCTGATGATGGCAGCCCGGCGGCGGCGGCGTCGCCAGCGCCGCGCGGAGGTCCGACGGCGCCGGGCCCGCGGTGCCCGCGCGGCGGGCGCGGAGCCCGCCGCGTCCTCCTCGACCGGGCGCGCCAGGTGGTGCAGGACCCGCCGCGATCCGGCGCTGCTGCGGTGCGGTCCGGCGCCCGTGGCGCGGAATCATTCTCGGGTGCTTTCTCGGGAGTGGATCGACAGCAGGCAGGCGGCCGAGGTGCTCGGCCTGACGCGGAGCCAGGCGGTGTGGCTGGCGCGGCGGGGGAGGATCCCCGCCGAGCAGCGCGACGGACGGTGGGTCTTCGACGCCGCCCACGTGCGCGCCGACGCCGCCGAGCGGCGGGGGTGGGTGTCGTGGCGGGAGGCCGCCGACTTGGCCGACTGCACCGAGCACGCGCTGTGGGAGGCGGTGGCCGCGGGCCACGTCGAGCAGCGCACCGGGCGGGGGCCCTCGCTGCGGCGCGACAGCGTGCTCGCCTGGGCCCGGTCACGACGGGTCAGGGGGATCGTCCGCACACCGCGCCAGGGCTGTACGCCGGGAGCCGGGCCGACGACCTAGCCCGGGCCCACGAGCCGCCCGCGCCGCGGGGTGGGCCGCGGGGTGCGCCAGCGGGTGCGCCAGCGGGTGCACGGCGCGCGCCACCCGGCTGATCGCCCCGCGGCCCGACCGGCCGATCGGAGGGGGAGCCCCCGCGGGGTGGCGCCGTACGGGCTCCACCGGTGACCGCGGACGCTGAGTGCGTCGACCCCCCTGAGCGACGCGGCAGGGCGAGCACACGGAGGCACCATGTCCACGACCAGTGCGCGACGCTCTCGGGCGCGCCTCGCACCCGCCGGCCCGGTCACCCACGGCACGCCGCGCCGGGTCCTGCTGCTCCTCGCGGTGCTCCTCGGGGCCCTCGCGGGGATGCAGACCGTGGCGGCCGGGAGCCTGACCCCGACCGTCTGGCCCCCGGCCGGGCTGGCCGCCGGGCTCTACCTCACGACGCCGCCGCGACGCAGGCCGCACGTCGTCGGTGCGTTGCTCGGCCTCCTGGTGCTCGCCCACCTGCTCGACGGCGCGGGCGGGCGGGTCTCGCTCGGGCTCGCCGTTTCGACGGTGCTCGGGGCCGTGGTCACCGAGACCCTGCTCGTCGCCCGCCGCCCCGACGGGCGCGCACGGCTGCGCGACCAGGGCGACGTCTCGCGCATGATCGGGGCCATCGCCGTCGGCTCCGCCGTCGCCGGGGCGGGCTGGGTCGCGACGCTGCTGCTCACCGGGGGGCCGGTCGAGAGCACGTGGCGCGTGGCGCTGGCCGCGGCGGGCGCCCACGCCGCGGCCGCGGTCGTGCTGGTGCCGCTCTTCCTCGACAAGCTGGAGTTCCAGGCACTGGCCTCGACGGGTGAGAGGGCGGTGCAGCTCGCGCTTACCGTCGGCACGACGGTGGCGGTCTTCGTGCCCACCGACCTGCCGCAGCTGATCTTCGCGGTGATGCCGATGTTCACCTGGCACGCCTTCCGCGGCAGCCTGCGCGAGTCGATGGTGGTGCTCGTGGTGGTGGCGGTGGTCAGCACGACCCTGACCACGGCAGGCCTCGGGCCGGTCGCCGCGGCAGGTGCGCTGCTCGACCTGCCGCCGGAGGTGTCGCTGGGGGTCCTCCAGCTCTTCCTGCTCGACTGCGGGCTGATCCTGCTCCCGCTCTCGGTGATGGTCACCCAGCAGCGGGTGGCGACCGCCTGCGCCGAGCAGGAGCGGGAGACGATGATCCGGCTCGTCGACGCCGCCACCGGCACCGCCGTGGTGGCGACGGCGGCCGACGGCACGGTCACGCTCTTCAACCCCGGCGCCGCCGCGGTCTTCGGCCGCCGCGCCGACGAGGTCGTGGGCTGCCGGCCCGACGCCCTCTTCACCGAGGCGGAGCTGCGCCGCCACGCCGACGCCGTGGGCGCGGCGCCGGTCTTCGCCGACATCTGCCGGGCCTCGGTGGCCCAGGGGGTGCGCGACGCCCACTGGCGCGTGCGGCGCGGCGAGGAGGAGCGCATCCTGCGGATGACGCTGACCGCGGTGCCCGACTCGGTGGGCGGACTGACCGGCTACCTCGCCACGGCCGAGGACGTCACCGACCGCGAGCGCGCCCACCGCTCGCTGCTGGCCACCCTCGAGGCCGAGCGCGAGGCGGTGGAGCGGCTCAGCTCCCTGGAGCGCACCAAGACCGAGCTGGTCGCCACCGTCAGCCACGAGCTGCGCACCCCCATCACCAGCATCCTGGGCTTCGCCGAGGTGCTGGAGGACGGCGACGTCGGCGAGCTCACCGGGCCGCAGCGCGCCGTGCTCACCCGGATCAGCAGCAACTCGCGCCGGCTGTCGGCGCTCGTGGAGGACCTGCTGATGCTCTCCAGCGTCGAGGAGGCGACCGTGCGGCTCCAGGTCGAGTCCCTCGACCTGCGCGACGTCGTGGCGCGCGCCGCGGCGGCGGTCGTGGACTGCGTGCCCGAGCGCTCGCTCGACGTGGCGCTCCACCTGCCGCCCGGCCCGGTCCTGCTCGGCGGCGACGCGGGCAAGCTGGAGCGGGCGGTGACCAACCTGGTGAGCAACGCGCTGAAGTTCACCCCCGACGGGGGCGCCGTCACCGTGGCGGTCGAGCCGGGGGCCGACGAGCACGTGGTGGTCGTCAGCGACACGGGCATCGGGATCGCGCAGGAGGAGCAGGCCCAGCTCTTCACCCGCTTCTTCCGCTCGGCCGAGGCCAACCTCCGCGCCATCCAGGGCACGGGTCTGGGGCTGTCGATCGTGCAGGCCATCGTGGAGCTGCACGGAGGTCGGGTCGGCGTCGACTCGGCGCCGGGCGTCGGCACCACGGTCACCGTGGTGCTGCCCCTGGTGATGCCCTCGGTGCTGTCGTCGGCGGTGCCGCTCGCGGCCCCGGCGTCCGAGCCGGCCGGGGGCGGGGGCGGGGGCGGGGAGGGCCTGGCGGTCCTCCCCGCGTGACACGGGCGCCTGCTGCTCGGGCGGCTCAGCGCTGGGAGCGCAGCAGCTCCACCAGGATGTCGCCGTGCCCGGCGTGGCGGGCCAGCTCGGTGAGCAGGTGCAGGTGCACCGCCCGCAGGCTGGTCTCGCCGTGGTGGGAGGAGTAGGTCTCGTCGAGGTCGCGGCCGGCCGCGATCTCGCGCGAGCGCTCGCAGGCGGCGAGGTAGGTCGCGCGCACCGAGGCGACGGTGTCCTCCTCGTCGATCACGAAGCTCTCGTCGACGGTGTCGGGGAGGCCGAGCTCGGCGCGGGGCACGCCGGCGACGCGCGAGTGGAACCAGACCCGCTCCACGAAGGTCAGGTGCTTCACCAGGCCCAGCGGCGTGGTCGCGGAGGGCACGAGGCGCGCGCGGGCCGCCGTGTCGTCGAGCCCGTCGAGGATGGTCGCGACCTCCTCGCGCTGGCGGTCGAGGGCGTCGGCGAGCAGCGCCCGCTCGTCGTGGGGGGAGGGGGCCATGACGGCAGGCTAGCGACGGACGTCGGCGCCCGGGCCTAGCGTGTGGCCATGGACCGACACGACGCTGCCGCGATGCCCTGGGAGATCCCGCTGGCCGGCGACGAGGTCGACCACCTGGTCGGGTCGCTCGACCGGCTGCGGGCGACCTTCCGCTGGAAGGCCGAGGGTCTCGACGCCGCCGGGCTGTCCGCCCGGCTGGGCGTCTCGGCCATGACGCTGGGGGGCCTGCTCAAGCACCTGGCCCTGGTGGAGGACGACGTCTTCGCCTGCCGCCTGTCCGACGACCCGCTGGGTCCGACCTGGGACGCCTACTTCGCAGGGATGACCGCGCCGCCCGGCGACGACTGGTCCTTCACGTCCGCCGCCGACGAGCCGCCCGCGGTGCTCTACGCGCTCTACGACGGCGCCGTCGCGCGCTCGCGCGTCCGCCTGGCCGCGGCTCTGGCCGCCGGCGGGCTCGAGCAGGAGGTGGCGATGGCCGACGACGCGGGGCGGCACGCCAGCCTGCGCCGGCTGTTGTGCGACCTGCTGGAGGAGTACGGCCGCCACACCGGCCACGCCGACCTGTTGCGCGAGGCCGTCGACGCCGGGTCGGGGAGGACCCGCCGGCGTACTGGGTGGGAGGCTGAGGCCCCCGACGATGTGACGTACACCGTAAGGCGGCACCCTCAGGGGTGGTCGTCGTGCTTGGCGGCCTGTGGTGCACTGGGTGGCCGACCACGCGTCGGGGAGACCCCTGCCGCGCCGACAGACCCCGGGCCGCGGGCCCGACGGAGGAGCCAGATGACGCCGGACCCCATCGCAGGCCGCTACCGGATCGTGCGCGAGATCGGCCGTGGAGGGATGGGCGCGGTCTGGCTGTGCCACGACGAGACCCTGGGCCGCGACGTCGCGGTGAAGAGGGCGGGAGCGCTGCCGGGCGTCGCGGTCGACGGCGCCCGGGCGCTGAGGGAGGCCCGTTCGGCCGCCGCGCTCAACCACCGCAACGTCGTCTCGGTGCTCGACGCGGTCGAGGACGGCGGGGAGGTGTGGCTGGTGATGGAGTACGTCGCGTCGCGCAACCTCACCGAGGTCGTCGACCAGGACGGTCCGCTGACGCCCCGGCGTGCGGCGGCGATCGGCGCCCAGGTGGCCGACGGCATCGCCGCGGCCCACGCCCGCGGCACGATGCACCGCGACGTCAAGCCCGGCAACGTGCTGGTGACCTCCGACGGCACGGCCAAGATCTCCGACTTCGGCATCGCCCGCACCGCCGGCGATGACCAGCTCACCGGCACCGGTCTGGTGCTCGGCACCCCCGCCTACTTCGCGCCCGAGCTGGCGCGCGGCGGCGACCCCACGCCCGCCGCCGACGTCTGGGCCCTGGGCGCCACGCTCTACGCCGCGGTCGAGGGCCGCCGTGCCTACGGCGAGGGCAGCGCGCTCGAGGTGCTGGCCCGCATCGCCGACGGCCCGCCCCCGCCGCCGCAGCGCGCGCAGGCCCTGGGCCCCGTGATCGAGCAGATGATGGACCCCGACCCCACCCGTCGCCCGAGCATGCCCGAGGCGGCGGAGTCGCTGCGCGCGCTGGCCGCCGGTCGCGCCGTGCCCGCCGGCGCCGCTCGGGCCGACGCCACACAGGTGATCGCGACCCAGGTGATTGCCACGAGGACCGTGCCCGCCGTGGCCCCGGTGCCCGTCCCGGTGCCGGCGCCGACCCCGGCCGGGGCCTCGGACGACGGCTCGCGGCGGCGTCGGGCGCCGTGGCTCCTCGCCGCCGTCGTGCTCCTCGTGCTGGCCCTGGCCGGCGGAGCGGTCGCACTGGTCGTCGGCGACGACGGCGTCGACGAGGCCGGGCGCGCCGAGCAGGCCTCCGCCCGCACCGGCAACGGCGCCGGCAGCGGCAACGGGCGGGACCGCTCGGCCACGCCGACTCCGACTCCGACCCCCACGCCGACCCCGACGCCCACGCCGACCCCCACGCCGACTCCGACCCCGACTCCCACGCCGACGCCGACCCCGACGCCGACGCCCGCGGACCAGGCCCCGAGCAGCAGCCCGGCCGCCTTCGTGCAGTCCTACTACGCAGCCCTGCCCGGCGACCCGTCCCAGACCTGGCCGGCCCTGTCGCCGCAGCTGCAGGCCCGGGTCGGCAGCTACGACGACTACGCGTCCTTCTGGTCGAGCATCGACGCCGTCACCGTGACGGGCACGTCTGGCTCGGGCCGCACCGTCGACGTGTCGCTGACCTACTCCTCCGGGGGCGGCCAGCAGAGCGAGGTGCGCCGACTCACCCTGCAGCCCACCGACGGCACCTGGCTGATCGTCGGCGACGCCGTCGTCGGCTGACCCGGCCCCCGACCGCCCGCGGCCCCGGCGCTCGTAGACAGCGCCCACTCGTGCGGTGGCCGTGGTCCTGCGCGCGCAACTGCGCTGCTCGGGCAGACGCCGGGCCCCACACCTGGCACGGACCGTGCAAACCTCTGCGGGGGCCGTGGTCGGTCGCGCGCAAGTGCGCTGCTTGCGCAGACGCCGGGCCCCGCGCCTGGCACGGACCGTGCAAACCTCCGCGGGGGCCGTGGTCGGGCGCGCGCAATTGCGCTGCTTGCGCAGACGCCGGGCCCCACACCTGGCACGGACCGTGCAAACCTCTGCGGGGGCCGTGGTCGGTCGCGCGCAATTGCGCTGCTTGCGCAGACGCCGGGCCCCACACCTGGCACGGACCGCGCAAACCTCCGCCGGGGCCGGGGCCGGGGCCGGGGCCGCGGTCGGGCGCGCGCAATTGCGCTACTTGCGCAGACGACGGCAGGCCGCCGCGCGCGGATGCCGTCACCAGTCGTCGCCGGGGCGTTCCTCGCAGGCGATGGGCGCGGTGAGGTCGAGCGGGCGGTCGGGGTCGACGACGAGCACCATGAGGCCGTCGTCGTCCTCGGGGGTGCGCTCGCGCCCGCCCGTGCGCACGACGTACGACGGGCCGCGCCAGGAGCGCCACCCCAGCGACTCGTAGAACAGCGGCACCCCGGTGCTCAGCACGCCCAGGTCGTGGCGGGCGACCAGCTCCTCCTGCAGGGCGCGTATCACGGCGCGCCCCACGCCGCGGCCGCGGACCGGCCCCAGCGTGCAGACGGCCTCGACGTAGCCCGCGTCCCACACGGTGAGCGCGTCGCGCTCGCCGACCAGGATGCTGCGGGGCACCACGCTGGCGTGGCCGACCAGGACCCCGTCGAGGTGGGCCAGCACGTGCACGCCGCCGAGTGCGTGGTCGGCGTCGGTGTCGGCGAAGTCGCCGTCGAAGGCGTCGTGCCACAGCGCGCGCAGCGCGGTCAGCTCCGCGGCGCCCAGCTCGTCGGTGGCGGCCACCCGCAGCTCGGGGCCGGTGCTCACCGCAGGACCCGCGCCGGGGCGAGACCCCTCAGACGGGCAGGGGTGGGGCCGTCCTCGGCGACGGCCCAGCCCCGCGGGGCGAGGTCGGCACTCGAGGTCGCCAGGCCGGCCCACCGGCGGATCGTGCGCACCAGCCGGTCACGCTCGGCGTCGGGGAGGTCGGCGATCGGGGCGCCGTGGGTGCCGCCGGGCACGACCGTGGTGAGGCAGGCGCGGGCCCTGGCCGCCGCCGGGTCGTCACCGCAGCTGAAGGGCTCGGCGTGCCAGGGGTCGACCCCGCCGTCGACGAAGAGCACGCGCTCTGCCTCCTCGCGCACCCAGGCGTCGACGGCCGGCATGACGTCGGGGTCGAGCGCGAGCGGGCGCAGTCGACGCGGCACGAGCTCGGCGGCGGTGTTGGCGCCGGGGTGGCGCAGCAGGTCGGCCAGCGCCGTCTCGTCGAGCTGCGGCGAGCCGAGCTGCGTGGCGGCCTGCACGTAGTAGGGCGCGTAGGTGCGCAGGACGGGGTCGACGTAGGCGAGGGCGGGCGAGACGTCGGTGACCTCGGTCCACAGCCGTCGAGGTGCCAGCGCCCCCGGGTCGCGCGGCAGCGTCGGGCAGGCCTCCTGCCCGCGGTAGGCCCAGAAGCCGAAGGCGAGGTCGGTGGCGAGGAACTCCAGCGCCCGGTCGGGCCCGCCCAGGATCTTCGTGGGGCCGAGGTCGGCCAACCGGGGCGCCAGCGCCTCGCGCTGCACCAGCACCGCCCGCTGCAGGGCCACGAGCCGGTCGCGGCAGGCCGCGCTCGTGCCGACCCGGTCCAGGAAGTCGCTGTAGGCGTCGTCGGTGTCGACGACGTCGTCGGGGGCGCTGTAGGGGATCGTGCCGGCGACGTCGTCGGGGTAGGACCTGCGGTGGTAGACCGCGGCCATGCCGCCCTTGGAGACGCCCGTGCTCAGCCACGGGCGCGGGTAGAGCCGGCGCAGCGAGGCGATGATGCGGTGCTCGTCGGCGGCGGCCTGCTCGAGGGTGAGGTAGGTCCGCCACGACTCGGGGCTGAGGTCGGTGGGGCGCGAGCGCCCGAAGAAGCGGTGCTCGAAGCCGACCTGGTTGCCGTCGACCAGGCGCGTGGGCTCGGTCGGGTCGGGCCCGGGCAGCGAGTAGCCGCTGGTCGTCACGACGGTGGGCCTACCCACGCCGCGGTGGGTGACCACGACCCGCTGCACGAAGGTCGGACCGCCGCGCACGGTGTGGTCCACCGGCTGGCGGAACCGTACGTCGAGCACGCGCGGCCCGCGCCGGCTCACGCCCACGACGTGCGGCAGCCGGTCGATCCGCTCCTCCAGGCTGTGCCGCGGGGCCCGGCGGACCTCGGCGGACGCGTGGGCCGGGCGGTCGGCCGCCGTCGCCGAGGCCGTCGACGGGGCGGCCGCGACCCCCGGGCCGGCCGGCAGCAGACCGCCGAGCAGCAGGCCGGAGACGACCACACCGGCGACTACACCGGCGACGGGACCGACGAGACCGACGCCGAGGGCGGCGCCGGGGCGCCGGGAGCGGCGTGGGGCGCGGGGAGGAGCGAGGGACACGGGGGACCTCCGAGACGTGGAGCTCCACCCAAGCAGACGCCGGCGACACCCCCGTCGTGACGGGGCCGTCGCCGGCGTGGGTGGTCTCGAGACACTCGCTGGCGCTCGCTCCTCGACCACCGGGCCGCTCGCTGGCGCTCGCTCCTCGACCACCGGGCCGCTCGCTGGCGCTCGCTCCTCGACCGCCGTCGCCGGCGTGCGTGGCTCAGATGCCGAGGGAGCGGCCGACGATCTCCTTCTGGATCTCGGTGGTGCCGCCGTAGATGGTCTGGATGCGGCTGTCGACGTAGGCCTTGGCGATGGGGTACTCCATCATGTAGCCGTAGCCGCCGTGCAGCTGCACGCCCTGGTCGACCAGCTTCTTCTGCAGCTCGGTGGTCCACCACTTGGCCATCGAGGCCAGCGAGGTGTCGACGTCGCCGGCGTTGAGCCGCATGACGCAGTCGTTGACGAAGACGCGCGCGATGTGGACCTCGGTGGCCATCTCGGCCAGCAGGAAGCGGTTGTGCTGGAACTTCCCGATCGGGCGGCCGAAGGCCTCGCGCTCCTTGGCGTAGGACAGGCACAGGTCGAGCACGTGCTCGCAGGCGGCGACGGCGATGGCGGCGATGGAGATCCGCTCCTGGGGCAGGTTGACCATGAGGTAGATGAACCCCTGGCCCTCCTCGCCCAGCAGGTTCTCCTTCGGCACGATGACGTTGTCGAAGAACAGCTCGGCGGTGTCCTGGGCCTTGAGGCCCATCTTGTCGAGGTTGCGGCCGCGCTCAAAGCCCTCCATGCCGCGCTCGACGACGAGCAGGCTGATGCCCTGGTGGCCGGCGTCGGGGTCGGTGCGGGCGACGACGATGACCAGGTCGCTCATGATGCCGTTGGAGATGAAGGTCTTCGACCCGTTGAGCACGTAGTGGTCGCCCTTGTCGACCGCGGAGGTCTTGATGCCCTGCAGGTCGGAGCCGGCGCCGGGCTCGGTCATCGCGACCGAGGAGATCAGCTCGCCGCTGACCAGGCCGGGCAGCCAGCGCTGCTTCTGCTCCTCGGTGCCGAGGGAGGAGATGTAGGGCACGATGATGTCGGTGTGCACGGGGAAGCCGAGCCCGCTCGCGCCGACCTTGGAGATCTCCTCCGCGACGATCATGTTGTAGCGGAAGTCCTGGATGCCCATGCCGCCGTACTGCTCGTCGACGTCGAAGCAGAGCAGGCCCTGCGCGCCGGCCTTGGTCCACACCTCGCGGCTGACCTGGCCGTCCTTCTCCCACTGCTCGTGGAAGGGCACGACCTCCTTCTCCATGAAGGAGCGCACCATGGCGCGGAAGTCGTCGTGCTCGGTCTCGTAGATGGAGCTGGCGGTGCTCATGGGGCGGCCTCTCGGGGGTCGGGACGGTGCCTGCACGCCCTACTGTGACAGCGGTACTGTCACAGTTCAAGAGGTACGCCGAGGTTCGCCCGACGCCGTGTCGCACGCGTCGCGACACCGCCCGCGGCGCCCTTCGACGACCCGGCGGCTCAGCCGCGGGCGAGCCGGTCGGAGACCCGACGCCGGGTCTGCTGGGCCACGCCGACCCCGAGCGCGGCCAGTCCGCGCGTTGAGCGCGGGAAGAGGCCGAGCTGCACGTGGGGACGCACGCGGGGGGTCCACACCCGTGTCCACGCCTCCTCCTGGCCGAGCATCTCGACGCGGTCCAGGCCGCGCCCCAGGCTCCAGCCGATCACCTCGGCCAGGAGCAGCTGGCCCGGGGAGACCCGGGCGAAGGCCTCGTCGTAGCCGATCTTCAGCAGCCACAGCGCCCCGTGGCGCTCCACGGCCAGCTGCATCGCGGCGAGGTCGTCGCCCACGTGCAGCAGCGCCACGCGCAGCACGCCGGCGCCGGCCGCGGCCCGGGCGTAGCGGCGGTAGAACCCCTCGCGCACCGGGTCGCGCAGCAGGGCGGTGCCCGCCGGGCCCTTCCAGCTGCGCAGCTCCACGGCCAGGGCGGCGTCGAGCAGTGCGTCGACCTCCCCGGGCCCGGGCGCGTGCACCTGCGCGCCGACCGGCCCGAGGGCCTCGGCGCGGCGGCGGGCCCGGCGCAGGTCGGAGCGGCGCCCGGGGTTGAGCACCGCGTCGGGCGCGTCCAGCCCCGCGAGGTCGACGTACGGCGTGCCGGGCCCGTCGCGCCGCACCCGCACGGCGCGGGGTCCGTAGGCCCGCTCGAGCGCGTCGACGACGGGGGAGTCGCGCGGCACCCGTCGCAGCATCAGCGGCAGCGCCTGCGCGGCGAGGGCCTCGGCGAGCCGGGCCGCGGCGTCGGCGTCGGCGGCGAGCACGTCGACGGGCTCGGTGACCTCGACCGCGCCGGGCACCTCCCACCACGGGGCGCGGGGCCCGCCGTGGGCGAGCACGGCCACCGCGCCGTCGACGGCGACGACGCGGGTGCGGCGGGGCTCGGCGAAGACGGCGGCGCAGCTCTCGAGCCACTCGGCGTCCTGCACCACCGAGGTGGCCGCTCCCTGCAGCTGGCGCACCGCGCCGAGGTCGGGTGCCGCTGCCGTGCGCATCGGGCAAGCCTAGGCAGGAGCCGCGGCCGGTCGGGCCGCGGGTGGAGCGCCCGCCGCCCGTGCGGGGCGCACCTCACCCCGGTGGTCCGGGTAAAGGCGCAACGACCCACGGTGGGGTCGCACGGACCCTAGACTCCGCGCATGCCTCTGACCGCCGGCCCCTCCCCGGCCGCGTGGAACCGTCTGGCGCACGACGCCGGCAACCTCTTCGCCACCCACACCTGGGCGTCGTGCTGGTGGGACTTCTACGGCGACGGCGCGCAGGCCGACGTGCTGTGCGACGACCTCGCCGACCCCACGGTGGTGCTGCCGCTGGTGGTCACCGGCCGGGTGCTGCGCCAGGCCCGCTTCATCGGCCACGGCCCGGCCGACCAGCTCGGCCCCGTCTGCGCCCCCGAGCACCGCCCGCGCGCCCAGGCGCTGCTGCGCGAGGCCCTCGAGGGCGGACGGGTCCGCGCCGACGTGGTGCTGCTCCAGGACATGCCGCTCGACGAGCCGTGGTGGCAGCCGCTCGGCGGGCGTCAGGTCAGCAGCGAGGTCAGCCCGGTGGTCGACCTCGTGGAGCACGACGACTGGGAGTCCTTCCTCGCCTCGCGCAGCCGCAACCTGCGCGCCCAGATGCGCCGCAAGACCGCCAAGCTGGAGGACGCCCACGACGTCACCTACCGGCTGGCCACCGCGGAGACCATCGAGGCCGACCTGGCCACGCTCTTCGACCTGCACGCGCGCCGCTGGGAGGGCGAGAGCCCGCTGCTCGACGAGCGGCAGGGCGGCTTCACCGCGGCCTTCGCCCGCGCCGCCCTGGCCCAGGGCTGGCTGCGGCTGTGGTTCCTGGAGATCGCGGGCCGACCGGTGGCCACGGCGCTGGTCTTCGAGTTCGCGGGAGCGTCGTACTGCTACCAGCTGGGCCGCGACCCCGACCACGACCACGAGTCGGTCGGCTTCGTGCTCATGGTGCGCATCATCCGCGCCGCCCTGGAGTCGGGGCTGCGCGAGTTCCGCTTCCTGCGCGGCGACGAGGGCTACAAGGGTCGCTTCGCCACCCGCGAGCCGATGATCGAGAGCATCGCCCACGCCCGCACCGCCCGGGGCCGGGTGGCCGTGCGCGCCGCCCTCGTGCGCCGCCACCACCGCGAGGTCGCCGCCGAGGAGCGGGCCGCGGTGTCGGAGCCGGCCGCCGCCCGCTGAGGGGCCCGCTCGGCCGGGCGTCCTACTGATCGTTGCGACCACTGGCCGACCGTCAGGACTGTCAGCCAGTGGTCGCAACGGTCAGTAAGACGGGGCGCGGGCGGCGCACCCTCAGCCGCGGGCGACGTGGTCGAGCATGCGCTCGGCGGTGTCGACGTCGAGGGCGGCGTGGCCGTCGCCGACGGCGACCCAGCCCAGCCGGCGGGCGAAGAAGGCCAGCTGGAGCGGCTCGGCGAGACGGTCGGCGAGGGCCTCGGAGCCGGTGGCGGCGACCAGGCAGGCACGGTGGGCGCGCCGGGCCTGGGCGAGCAGCGGCTCCTCGTGCCAGGCGCGGGTGAAGGTGCTCAGCACCCGCTCGGGCGAGCGGGAGCGCAGGCCGACGCCGTGCTCGAGCAGCGACACCGCGGCGTGCAGGGCGTCGTGGCCGGGCACGCCGTCGAGCATCGCGGTGTCCCAGTCGACGAGCCCGACCAGCGCGTCGTCGCGCACCAGCCAGTTCTGCGCCGAGAGGTCGTGGTGCTGGAGGCTGCGGTGGGTGAGGCGGCGTACGTCGCGCAGCGCCGCCTCGACCAGCAGGCGGGTGCGGGGGGAGCGCACCAGCGGCAGGGCGGGCTGGGCGTCGGCGAGCAGCCGGTCGGGCCCGCCGGGCACCGCGGTGGCGGAGGCGAGCCGCTCCAGGCCGGAGCCCAGCGAGGCGTAGGCGTCGGCGTAGGCGCCGCTCCAGCCGGGACGCCCGGGTGGCCGCACCCACAGCGGCCGGCCCGCGAGCCCCTCCTGGGCCTCCAGCCCGGCGATGCGGCCCAGGCAGCGGGGCGCGAGACCGAGCGCGGCGGCGCGGGTGAGGGCCTCGGCCTCGACGGCGCCGTCGGCCGTCGCGTCGGGCGACTTGAGCACCAGCAGCGGGTGGGGGTCGTCGGTGAAGACGAAGACGAAGCGGCGCCCCGAGCGGTCGACCTCGAGCGCGGCCAGCCGCGCGGGCGCGTCGCCGGCGAGACGTCCGGGGCGGGGCTCCCCGTCGCCACCGTCGCCACCGCCGCCACCGGCGCCACCGGCGGCCGCGACGAGGGTCGGCCAGGCCTCGCGCACCGCGTCGAGCACGGCGTCGGTGGCCGGGGCGGGGCGGTGCGGCAGCCGGGCGACCAGGGAGGCGACGGCGGGGGCGGGCAGGCCGCGGCGTCCGACCGCGGCGGCGAGCGGCCCGCTGCGCCGGTGCGCGGGCAGGCCGTGGTTGAGGGCGTGGGAGAGCTGCTCGCCGAGGAAGAGCGCCGGCCAGGGCAGGTCGGTCGAGACCAGGGCCCGCCGCGGCCGGCGGACCCGCGCGTAGCGGCCGCTCACCGGCGCGCGACCCGCCGGGCGACGCCGGCGACCATGGCGTACTGGTCGGGGGCCAGGCGCCGCGAGACCAGCGCCCACACCGCGAGGTAGACCACGCCGCCGAGGGCGAGCTCGACCACCACGGGCAGGTCGAGGGCCAGCAGCACGCCGAGGAGCACGACGCCGCCCAGGGCGGCCGAGGTCAGCGGCTGGAGCAGGCGGGGGCGGTCCTCCAGGTCGCGCACGACGTAGACGACCAGCAGGCTCTGGGCGAGGTAGGCCACGCTGGTGGCGATCGCGGCGCCGACCCCGCTGTAGGCCGGGATGAGGGCCAGGTTGAGCCCGGTGTTGACGACCAGGGCGAGCACGGAGGAGGCCAGCAGCAGCCGGTTGCGCTGCTGGGCCAGCATGAGGGAGTTGCCGAAGAAGGCGATCGCGAAGAGCATCGGCGCGGGCGCCAGCCAGGCCAGCACGGGGGCCGCGGCCTCGCCGTAGGGCGCCCCGAAGAGCAGCCGCAGCACCCGCTCGCCCTCGACGACGCAGACCACGGCGAAGGGCAGGTAGACGAAGCCGGCCACGGCCACGCCCCGCTCGAAGGCGTTGCGGCGGCGCAGGGTCGAGGAGGTCGAGCTGAGCACGGGCAGCACGGCCTGGTTGATGGCGTGGGTGACGAAGAGGACCGTCTCGAGTAGCCGGTAGGCCACCGAGTAGACCGCCACCGCCTCGTCGCCCTTGAGCGCGGCCAGCAGCACGGCGTCGAGGCGGAAGAGCAGCATCAGCACGAGGCTGGAGACCCCGAGCAGGAAGGTGCCCGAGGCCGCCGCGGCGAGGTCCTCGCGGGTCAGCTCGCGGGTGCGGGTGTGCAGGTCGAGGCGGCGTACGGCGAGCACGTGCGCGCCCCAGCCCGCGAGGGTGCCGACGAGGAAGCCCGACGCCACGCCGACCGGTCCGAGGCCGAGGGCCAGGGCGGCGACGATGACCACGGCGGTGACCAGCCGCTGCACGACCAGGGCGCTGGAGACCGCCGCGGCGCTCTGCCGCACGGCGGCCGCACCGCGGGCGCTCTGGCTCCACATCTCGGGGAAGCCGGCCAGCACCATGAGCACGATCACCACCCAGGTGCCGGTGTCGGCGCGTGACTGCACCGCCACCAGGGAGGCGACGGAGAAGACGACCAGCCCGAGCCCGGTCTTCTCGACCTGGGTGGCGCGGAAGAGCCGGGGCAGGGAGTCGGGCTCGGCGGCGCCGCGGCGCACCAGGCCGGCGTCGAAGCCCCACGCCGCGACGGAGCTGAGCAGCAGCATGAGGGTCAGGGCGTAGGAGATGGCACCGAAGTCCTCGGTGCTCAGGGTGCGGGCGGCCGCGACCGTCCAGGCCAGGGTCGCCACCTTGCCGAGGATCTCGGCCACGCTGCGCACGGCGGTGTTGAGGGCCGCCCGGCGGCTGAGCTCGCCGACGCCCGAGGTCGGTGACGGGGTGTCACCCGAGGTGTCGGTCGGGGTCTCGGCCGGGGTGTCGGTCGGGGTGTCGCCCGAGGTGTCTGCCGGGGGCTCGTCGGGGCCGGCCGGGCCGCTCGCGGGGGCCGGCGGGTGCGGTGAGGTCACGCGCGGTCCCCTCGCAGCCGGCCGAGGCTGCCCCGGGCGCAGCCCACGGCCTTGGCGACGTCCTTGAGGGCGAGCGCGAGGGGCATCAGGGCCACCGTGGCGGGGTCGGCGTGCTCGGCCCGGGCGCGGCTGAGCGGCACCGCGAGGTAGCCCAGTGCCCCCAGGGCCAGCAGCGCGCGGGTCGCGGCGCCGCCGCGCACGGCGAGCACGGGGGCGACGAGGTAGGCCGAGCCGCGCACGAGGTCGCGGCTGACCAGCGGCCAGGAGCCGGCGCGCCCGCCCCACTCGCCGTACTTGCGGTACATCGCGGCCGTCTCGCCGATCCGGCCCGACTGGGCCCAGGTCACGCACGCGTCGAGGGCGAGCACGCTGCGCCCGCCGGCGGCGCGCACCGCCGAGCCGAAGACCGCGTCCTCGGAGGAGTAGAGGGACTCGTCGAAGCCGCCGGCCCGCTTCCAGGCCTCGACGGTGCAGGCCATGGAGCGTCCGTCGAGGCGGGCGGCGTCGAAGCGGCGACCGGTCAGCGTGCCGGCCATCCGCACGAGCGGGGTGCGCCGTCGTGCCTCGGCCACCGCGGGGAAGAGCGCGAGCCGCGCGGCGTCGCGCCAGGGGTCGCCGCCGTCGACCTCGTAGACGCCGACCACGAGGTCGACGCCCCGGCCGCTGAGGGCCACCGCGTCGGGGCCGAGGGGGCTGGCGGGGCCGCCCTGGTCGGCCGCTGCCGCTGCGCCGCTCGGCGCGGCGGGCAGCCGCTCCGCGAAGGGCGTCCGCAGCGCGTCGAGCCACCCGGGGGCGGGCTCGACGCCGGCGTCGGTGCACGCGACGACCGCGTGGGTGGCGTGGGCGAAGCCGTGGTTGCGCGCCGCGGAGAGGTTGACCCCGGGACCGGGCAGCACGCGGATGCGGGGCTCGCGGCGCGCCCAGGCGGCCAGCTCCTCGCTCGTGCCGTCGGTGGAGTGGTCGTCGACGAGGAGGTACTCGTCGTCGGGGCCGAGCTGCTCGACCACGCGGGCGACCACGCCGTCGACGTGTCCGGCCTCGTCCTTGAAGCAGGTGAGCACCGTGACCGGCTCGGCCGGGGCCAGGCCGGCGCCGGGGCGTCCGGCGGTCTCGGCCAGCAGGCCCACGGTGAGGGCGGTGCAGGTGGCGGCGTCGGGGTGGGCGGCGTGGAGGCGCTCGGCGCCCAGCCGCGTCGCGCGGCGTACGTCGGGGTCGCCCAGCTCGGCGAGGCCCCGGGCCACGTCGGTGACGGCCCGCGCCCCGTCGGGTGTCGCGGGGTCACCGGTGGCCACGACCCGGCCCGCGGCGGTGGCCATCCGCTCGACCTCGGGGTTGCCGCGGCCCCCGAGCAGCGGCACGCCGGCGGCGAGGGCCTCGAGCGCGACGAGGGAGTAGCCCTCGCGACCGAAGGCCCCGGCGGTGCGGGTGAGCACGGCGACGGCGTCGACGGCGGCCAGCCAGTGGCCCGCGTCGTCGACCTCGGGCACGAGCCGCACCCGTCCGGCCACGCCGAGGTCGGCGGCGAGGGCCTCGAGGCGGGCGCGCTCACCGGGCTCGGAGGGGTCGTCGGGTCCGACGACGAGGAGGTCCCAGCCGGCGGCGGCGGGCTCGGCCAGCGCCGCGATGGCGGTGTCGACGCCCTTGTAGGCCACCAGGCGGGTCAGCATCGCGAGGGTGCGGCGCCCGGCGGCCGGGGCGTCGGCCGGCACCGGCGCACCCGCGGCCGACCAGAAGGCCTGGGCCTCCAGCCGCGAGGCGGGCTCGCGGGCCGGGCGCGGCGGCGGCACCAGGGCGACGTCGTCACGGCCCGTGGCCGCGGCGACGGCGGCCGAGGTGGCGAGCACGGCGTCGGCGAGCGCACCGAGGGGGCGGGCCAGGGTGGAGTCGAAGGAGAAGTCGTGCTTGGCCCACACCACGGGCACGCCCACCAGCCGGGCGGCGGGCACGGCGGCGGCCGCGGCCTTCACGCCGTTGGCGAGGAGCACGTCGGCGTCGCCGGCGCGCAGGCGGCGCGCCAGGTCGGCGCCGCGGGCGGCCAACGAGCGGGCGTCGGCGCCGGTGGGCAGCACCAGGGTCGGGACGTCGCGCCGCTCGAGCTCGGTGCGCAGCGGTCCGTCCTCGAGCAGCCACACCTCGGCGTCGAGGCGGGCGGCAGCGCCGTCGAGCAGCGCGAGCAGCCAGCGCTCCGAGCCGCCGAGGGTCGCGTAGGGCGTCACCACCACGCACCGCAGCGGGGGAGTGGCCGGACGGTCGGCGGCGCCAGTCGTCGCGGCCGGCCCGGCGGCCGGCTCGGCGGCCGCTCCGGTGACCGGCTCGGCGGACGGCCCGCCGCGCGACCCGGCGTCGGACCCGAGCGGGTCGGTCGGGCCGGTGCTGGTGCTGGTCATCGGGAGTCCTCCGTGCTGCGCGGGGCGCGGGTGGGCTGGTGCGGCGGGAGGGGGGTGCGGGTCGTGCGGTGGGCCGGGTCGAGGTCGACCTGACCGGCTCCAGTGTCGCGGGTGCTGCCGGCGCGGACGTGCTCGGGGCGGGCACCGGGGTCGTTCGCCGGCAGGTCGGGGGCGGGGGGCGTCGGGCGCCGCGGCTCGACGGGTCGCACGACGCCGGCCAGGTCGCGTGGGTTGCTGAACCGCACCGCTTCCTCAAGGGCGAGGACACCCTCCGGGCCCGGCTTCCGCACGGTCGGCTTCGGCTGCGACGGCAACCAGGAGCCCCACCTACTTCCA